>DATFQL010000218.1:0-14521 GCA_035264305.1 Candidatus Limnocylindrales bacterium
CGTCGGCGGGATCCCGCAACCGGGCGACGAGATCCGCGTCGACGGCCTGCGGCTGACCGTCGAGACGACCGACGGCCGCCGGGTCGGCAAGGTGCTGGTGGTCCGCGAGCGCGACGTCAACGACCAGGCCGCCGACCAGGACGAGTAGTCACGTGCCGATGCCCCGGGCGGTCCTGCGACTGGCCGGGCTGCTGGGCGCCGGGGTTGTGCTGGGCGGGACGCTGTCCGTCGCGGCGATCGCCTCGCCCGTTCGCGCCTGCTCCGCTGCGCCCATCCCGTTCGACAGCGTTCGCGCCCACCCGGGCGCCATCGGGCTGGTTCGAGTGACCGACATCGCTGGCGATCCAGACGCCCCTGATCGCTACCGCCTGACGGTCGACGAGGTCTGGCGCGGCGCCCTCGCGCCGGTGCTCGAGATCGAGCCGCCTGTTGTCGGCGCCTGCGGCGACCTCCTGATTGCCGGACGCGGCGAGCGGCTGATGCTGGCGCTCGACGTCCGCGCCTTCGACGCAGCCCAGCCCATGGCGGCGTACTGGGCCGTGCGACGCGGGGACGATTGAGGGGACGATGGTGGAGGAGCAGCCCGGCGTCACCACGCTTGCCGCGCTCCGCGCAATCCTCGCGCCCGGCTGGGCTCCTGCGCCGAGCGAGGAACCGGAGCCGCCAGCGTTTCGCGACGATGCCGTGGTGCCGCTGGTCGTGGCGCTGCTCGCGATCGGCTCGGGCGTGCTCGGCGCAGCCGTCCTCGTTGCCGCGCTCGCGCGCCGACGGACGCGTTCCCCGCGGGGTTGATCGGGAGCCACCCCATCGGGTCGGACAGCCTCGAGGGTCGCGCTCCGCTCAGGCGCTGATCACCGAGGTGATGATCCCGCGCAGCTGGTCGCGCGCCGCCGTGTCGACCGCCTCGAGGCCGTCCAGCTCGGCGAGGCACGTGTCGCGCCAGCGCCGGGCCTCGGCGCGCGTGAAGTCCTGCCCGCCCGAGCGGTCGAGGATCGCGACGATCTCGAGGATGTCGCGCTGTCCCGGGTCGTCGAGCCGGTAGAGCGCGGCCAGCCGCTCCCGGTCGGCATGGCTCGCGTGCTCGAACGCGTACAGGACCGGCAGCGTCTTCTTGTGGCGCACGACGTCGGTCGGCTCCTTGCCCGTCTGACGCTCGAGTCCCCAGATCCCGAGCAGGTCGTCGTTCAGCTGGAACGCGAGCCCGAGCGCCCACCCGAACCGCCGGTAGCGTGCGATCACGTCGTCGTCGTCGGTCGCCAGGATTGCCCCGGCCTCGATCGAGCCTGCGATGAGCGCCGCCGTCTTGCGGCCGATCATGTCGAAGTACAGCTCGACGGTCATCGGGTCGTCCGAGGCGGAGGTCGCGATGTCGATGTACTGCCCTTCGCACAGCTTGACGCACGTCTCGTCGTACAGCCGCATGAGCCGGAGCACCGTCCGGTCGGGGAAGCCGAGGTCGGTCAGCCGGTGGAGGGCGACCCGGGACAGGCTGAAGATGAGGTCGCCCGTGTTGATCGCCTGCGCGACGCCATGGAGCTTCCACAGCGTCGGCCGGTGGCGTCGCTCGACGTCGCCGTCCTCGATGTCGTCATGGACGAGGCTGAAGTTGTGCCCGAGCTCCACGGCCGCGGCACCCGGCAGGGCCCGGCTGTGCTCCCCGGCGATCGAGGCATACGCGAGGAGGCCGAGCAGCGGGCGCATGCGCTTGCCCCGCGGACCCTCGGCACCGTCGAGGCCGAGGTGATACCGGATCATCTCGTACACGCCCGCCGTGGACGGGTCGCGGTCGGCGACGACGCGCAGGATCTCGGACTCGGTGTCGGCGAGGAGGACGCTGAGATCGAGGTCGCTCGAGACGGTCATGACCCTTCGAGTGTAACGGCTTCCGGCACAAACGTGTTCGCACAAAGTAGCCTGTTGGACGGGGTTCGCCCGGGCGCCATCCTCCGGGCATGGCGGTACGCTTCCCGAACAGCCGGAGGGAACGTGGATGGAGCTCGCGCCGGGGATCCGCCGCGTCGGGTCGCACAGCATCGTCAACTCCTACCTCCTCGAGGAGGCCGGCGAGGTGACCGTCATCGACGCCGGGGCGCCCGGGCTGTGGCCGCTCGTGCTGCGGGAGCTCGAGGCGATGGGTCGTCGTCTCGACGACGTGCGCGCGATCGTCCTCACCCACGGGCACAGCGACCATGTCGGGTATGCCGAGCGAGCTCGGCGCGAGCAGGGATGGCCGGTCCTCGTCCACGAGGCCGACGAGACCCTTGCGACCGGCCGCGTGAAGAGCGCGTCCGACAAGGTCCGGCTCCGGATCCGTCCCACGCTCGGGTTCGCCTGGTGGTCGCTCCGGCGCGGGCTGCTCCGCGTGCCGCCGCTGGTTGCCGTCGCGACGTTCGGCGACGGAGCCACGCTCGACCTTCCGGGGTCACCGCGGGTGATCCTGGTGCCCGGTCACACGCCGGGGAGCGCCGCCCTCCACGTCGCCTCGCGCGACGCCGTGTTCGTCGGCGACGCCATCGCCACCTACTCGGTCACGGACGGCTACCGAGGGCCGCGGATTGCGCCGTTCGGTGCCGATTACGTGGAGGCGCGCGGTTCCCTCGTTCGCCTGGAGGGGCTCTCGGCGCGGATGGTCCTGCCCGGCCACGGGGACGCGTTCACCGGCGGGATCGACGAGGCCGTCCGCCGCACCCGCGAGGCACCGTTGCCCGGCTAGATGACGTGCGCCGGGGGTGCTACCGTCGGCTCGTGCCCGTCCCCCGTCGCTACGTCACCGACGCGATCGTCCTGTCGCGCTTCGACCTAGGGGAGGCGGACCGGGTCCTGACACTGATCACGCCACAGCTCGGCAAGCTGAAGGCGATCGCGAAGGGGATCCGCCGGCCGTCGTCGCGCCTCGGCGGCAGCCTCGAGCCGTTCGCCGAGCTCACCGTCGCGCTCGCCCGTGGCCGGACGTTCGACGTCGTGACCGAGGTCCACGTGGGCCACCCGTGGCTCGGGCTGCGGGACCGGCTCGAGAGTGCCGCGACCGCCTGGTACCTCGCCGAGCTCGCCGACCGGAGCCTCGAGGAACGCCACGCGGCCGAGCCGCTGTACGCGCTGCTCCGGCGGTCGTACGAGCTCCTCGACGCCGGGATGGCCCCCGGCCGCGTTGCCCGCTGGTACGAGATGCACCTCGCCGACGAGCTGGGCCAGCGGCCCGAGGTCGACCGCTGTGTCGAATGCGACCGGATGCTCGAGGCGACGGAGTCGTATCGCTGGGTGCCGCCGCTCGGCGGCGTTCTGTGCAGCCGCTGTCCGGGGCCGGGCACGGACCGGGCCGGTCTGTCGCTCGAGGCGCTCAAGCAGCTCAAGGCGTACCAGCGGCTCGACATCGAGGCGCTCGCCGCCCTGCGGCTCGGCGAGGGGACCGAACGCGAGGTCGAGGGGGCGATGCGCGAGTTCATGCGCGTCGCGCTCGAACGTGACCCCCGCTCGCTCGCGTTCCTGGACGAGGTTCGATCGCGGCCGCTCGCCAAGGCGGCGCCGGCCTGACGCAGGGAGGGTCTCGCGTGATCTTCGACACGGGGTCCGAGAGCGACCGGCACGCGCTGGACCGCCTCGACCACGACATGATCGGCTGGCTCACGACCGTCACCGCGGACGGCCAGCCGCAGACGTTCCCGATCTGGTTCCTGTGGGAGCACGGCGAGGTCCTCGTGTACAGCGACCGGCGGGCGAAGCGCAACGAGAACCTGCGGACCAACCCGCGCGTCTCGCTCCACCTGAACGACGACGGCCGGGGCGGGGATATCGTCCTGATCGAGGGTGAGGCGCGCGTCGACGAGGGCACCCCGAAGCCCGAGGACAACGCGGCGTACAACGCGAAGTACGGCGAGTGGATCCGGGACATGTTCTCGGTGGCCGAGGAGTTCACGTCCGTCTACAACATCCCCGTCCGGATCCGGCCGACGCGCGCACGCGCGTTCGGCGCGTGAGGCGCAGCGGCCGCATCGCGCTCGTGGCCGGCGCGGCGATCGCGGGCGCGGCCGCGGTGCGGCCGATCCTCGACGCGGCCGTTGCCCGGGTCGAAGCGGGTATGAACCCGGTATGGCCACCGGACGAGGGTCCGGTGTCCGACCAGGCGCGAGCCCTGCACGCGACGCTCCGCGTGGCGGACCTCCACGCCGACTCGCTCCTGTGGGGCCGCGACCTGCTCGAGCGTGGGAGCCGTGGGTCGGTGGACGTGCCGCGGCTGATCGAGGGAAACGTCGCGCTCCAGGTCCTCGCGATGGCCGTCAAGACGCCGCGCGGGCTGAACATCGAGCGCAACGAGGACACGAGCGACCAGGTGCTCGCCATCGCGCTGGCCAAGCGCTGGCCGCCCGCGACATGGGGCAAGCTCCTGCCACGCGTCCGCCACCTCGCCGCCCAGGCCCATGCGCTCGAGGCCCGCTCGCACGGGGCGTTCCGCGTCGTGACGTCCCAGGCCGACCTCGCGGCGTATCTGGCGGCGCGCGAGGCGCGCGGCTCGATCACCGCCGGGCTGCTGGCGATCGAGGGCGCGCACGCGCTCGACGACGACCCGCGCAACCTCGACGCGGTGGCGGACGTCGGCATCCGGATGATCTCGCCCGCGCATTTCTTCGACACGGTCTTCGGCGGCTCTGCGCACGGCGTGGAGCAGGGCGGGCTCACGGTGCGCGGGCGGGAGCTGCTCGAGGCCGCGGAGGCGCGGGGGATCGTGTTCGACGTTGCGCACGCGTCGAGCCGCACGATCGACCACACGCTCGCCCTCGCGAGCCGGCCTGTCGTCGCCTCGCACACGGGCGTCCGTGGCGTGCTGGACAACGCGCGCAACCTGCCCGATCCGCAGCTCGAGGGCATCGCCGCCACCGGCGGCGTCGTGGGGATCGGGTTCTGGGACACGGCGTGTGGCGGCCGCGATGCCTCGTGGATCGCGCGATCGATCGCCTACGCCGTGGAGCGGATCGGCGCGGAGCATGTCGCCCTGGGGTCGGACTGGGACGGCGCGGTCGGCGTGCCGTTCGATGCGGCGAACGTCGTGCGGTTGACCGCCGCGCTCCTCGACGTGGGGCTCGACGAGCCGGCGATCCGCGCGGTCATGGGCGAGAACGTGCTGCGCGTGCTCGCCGCGACGCTGCCGCCGGTCTGACCGACCCGAGGAGGAGGCTCGAGCCATGCGCACCGTCGAGCACACGATCCGGAACCCGAGCGGCCTCCATGCGCGACCCGCAGCGATGTTCGTCAGGACAGCCGCGGGTTTCGCATCGCGGATCACGCTCGAGAACGTCGATCGCGCGACTGC
Organism: Candidatus Limnocylindrales bacterium; assembly: GCA_035264305.1. GTDB lineage: Bacteria > Chloroflexota > Limnocylindria > Limnocylindrales > CSP1-4 > CAIXZV01. The sequence continues at coordinate 5,306 of DATFQL010000218.1, forward strand.
CCCGGTCGACGCGAAGTCGATCATCGCCATCATGAGCAGTGGCGTCTCGAAGGGAACCCGGGTCCGGGTGATGGCCGACGGCGCCGACGAGGAGGCGGCGATCGAGGCGCTGGAGGCGCTGATCGCCTCGGGGATCGGCGAGACGATCGCCGAGTAGGCGTCAGGCCGGTCGTCCGGCGCGCGAGGACCCGTCCGCCGCCCCACCTCCCGACGAGCCGTCGCCGGACGCCGCGCCTCCTGCCGGCCCGCCTTCGGCCGGGGTGCGGATCTTCCGCTCGGTCCCGGCGAGGAGCCGTTGGATGTTGTCCGTGTGGAACAGCCACACGAGCAGCGTTCCGCCCGCGGCGTACAGGTACAGCCACGGGTCCCAGCCCTGGGTCGCCGTCGCCGCCGCGAGGAGGATGCCGGCGACGGCAGACGCGGTAAGGGAGCCAACGGACGAGTAGCGCGTGACCGCGATCACGACGACGAACAGCGGGACGGTCAGGAGCGCGATGACCGGCGCGAACGCCAGCAGCCCGCCGAACGCCGGCGCGACCCCGCGGCCGCCACCGAGCCCCAGGAACGGGGAGCGGCTGTGCCCGACGATGGCCGCGAGCCCGGCGACGACCTCCACGCCGGTCCCGGCGCCGAGCCACCGCGCGAGCAGCACCGCCGCGGTGCCCTTCAGGAGGTCGAGGATCCCCGACAGGAGCGCGAGCCGCGGGCCCATCGCCCGCATGGCATTCGCACCGCCGGTCCGGCCGCTGCCGATCGTGCGCGGGTCCGTGCGACCCGTGAGCCGGGCGACGATGATGCTCCACGGGATGCCGCCGATGAGGTATCCGGCGACGACGAGCAGGATCGCGCGAACGAGCTCGGGGATCTCCACAAGGAGCCGAGTATAGGCCCCGGCCGAAGCGCTACGACCGCCCTGCAGAGGCCGCGACGGCCTCGGCGAGCCGGCCTGGATCGCCCGCGAAGAACGCAGCCCGCCCGGGGTCGGCGGCGACCTCCTCGACGATGGCCGTGAGCGCGGTGTTGACGGGCGTCCGGACACCCGTGCTCGCGCCCGCAGCCGCGACCGCGCCGTTGAGCCAGCGGACCTCGGTCGGGCCGCTGCCGCCCCCCCGAACGTGGAGCCGGAGCGACGGCGACTTTCCGCCCCGTGCCCGGGCGATGCCGCGCGCCACGAGCGGGCGGCCGATCGCCGGCGGCAGCCGGATGCCGCGAAGGAGCAGGCCGATGTCCGCGCCGGGCAGCGTGACGGGTCGGAGCCCGAGCGCCCGCATCACGGCGAGCGCCTCGAGAAGCTGGGCTCGTTCGAGGGCGTACGTCACCGGATCCGCGTACACCGCGCCCGGATCCATGTCGAGGATCGCGCTCGTCGCGTTGCCGACGAGGTTTGCGAGGAGCTTCGACCACTTCATCGAGTCCGCGTCACGGAACGTCCTGGCGGCGAGGCCGCCCGCCGACCACGCGCCGACGAGCCGTGTCGCGAGCGCGCCGCCGGCGCGCCGTTCGTCGTCGCGCACCACCGCGACCCCGATCCCTCCCGTCCGCAGGCGGCGGACGCCGTCTGCCACGGGCTCGACCGCCGTCGTGAGGGAGGCGGCGAGAAGCGGCGTGGGGTAGGGGATCCACGAGTCGGCGACCGCCTCTGCACCGACGCCGTTCTGGGCCGTCACGACGACGGCACCCGTCCATCGAGCGGCCGTCGCGAGCGCGGCCTCGAGATCGAACGCCTTGACGGCAACGAGCACGACGTCAGGCGCGGTGACCTGGGCCGGATCCGTCGCGCGGTGGACCGTGACCGACCGCTCGCGCGTGGGCTCGTGGAGCCGGAGGGACGCCGCCTCCCCGCCTGCGTGCGGCCGGCGGCTCACCAGCGTCACGTCCATCCCGGCTGCGGCGAGCGTGCCGCCGAGGAACGAGCCCACCGCCCCCGCGCCGACCACGACGACACGCAGCGGCGCGGCCCCATCAGGGGCGTTCAACGAGTCGTCGCGTCGCCGGCGCGATAGGCGTCGAGGAGGAACTCGACGGGGTGCCGCGTCGGCACGCCGGTCGCCGCCTGGATCTGCCAGCGGCACGTCTCGGAGTCACACGCGGCGGCGGGCGCCCCGGATGCGATCACCCGCTCGAACAGGGGCTCGCCGACGGCCATCCCGATGTCGTACTTCTCCTTCTTGAGGCCGTACGTCCCGGCGATCCCGCAGCAGTCGTGGTCCATGTCGCGCGCCCGCAGGCCAGGGATGAGCGCGAACAGGTCGAGCGCCGGCAGCCCGATGCCGTGGCTGCGGAGCTGGCAGGGCGCGTGGTACGGCAGGTCCTCATCGAGCGGGCCGAACGTCGTGTCGAGGCGCCCCTGCTCGTGGAGGTCGAGGAGGAACTCGCAGATGTCCCACGTCGCCTCCGAGACGACCCGGGTGTCGTCGTCGTGCAGGTCGAGCATCTCCTCGTACTCGGCCTTGAGGGTGTGCGTGCACGAGGTCGAGGTGCCGATGATCCGGTAGCCCTGGCGGGCATAGCCCGCGAGGATCGAGGCGTTGGACGCGGCGCGCTGGCGGGCATTGTCATACAGCCCGTTGCTGATCAGCGGCAGGCCGCAGCAGACCTGGGGCGGGACGATGGTGGCGAATCCGTTCCGCCGCAGGACCTCGATCGCCGCCTCGGCGACGTGCGGCTCGTAGTAGTTGGCGGCGCACCCATGGAAGTAGACGACGGCCTCGTCCGGGCCCGGGACCGGCGTGCCGTCCGCGCCGGTCGCGCCGCCCTGCCTGCGCCACGTGGACTGGAAGGTCCGCTTCGCAAACCCGGGCAGCGGCGCCTTGCGGTGCACGCCGACCGTGACCTCCATCGCCGTCCGCGCGAGGCGATTGCCGAACACCGCGTTCGCGAGGGGCGAGAACGCGACCCCGAGGCGACCGGTGAGGTCCGTCTGGCCCAGCCCCCAGTCCCGGAGCTTCGGGCGCTTGCCCTCGCGCAGCCGCGCGCGGGCCTGGTTGTTCATCTCGGCGATCTTCACCCCCGACGGGCAGGCGGTGGTGCACCAGCCGCAGCCGGAGCAGTAGTCGACGGAGTGGTCGGGCGAGGCCACGTGGTCGCTGTGCGGTCCCTGGATCTGCTGCCCGCGCGCGAGCCGGAATCGCTGCGCCTGCGGGCCCTCGTACTTCGGGCCGGGGAACAGGTCGGTGACCCGCATCACCGGGCAGACCGTGTTGCACACGTTGCACTTGAGGCACTCGTCGGCGGACGAGCTGACGTGGTGGTCCAGCTCCGCGGACGCCTCCGCGACGAGATCCGCGATGGTCATCCCACGGCCCTCGCGACGCGCGCCGCCCGGCGCCTGGGCGCGCGTGCCCTGCCGTCGAGGAACGCGGTCGCGGCCCGCCAGCCCGACGCGATCGCCACGCCGTCCCCGGAACGCTCCCGGAGCGCGAGCTGCCCGGCGAGCAGGGCACCCGCCACGAAGACGTTCGCGAGCCGCGTTCCGTCCGCGGCGACCGGATGGAGGTCGGCGTCCGTGACGATGCCCGCCGACTCGATCGGGTGACCCGAGGGGTGGAGCCCATCGCGACGCAGCCACTCGTCGGGCGGAGGCGCCTCGACAGGCAGCCCGAGGAGCGGCTCGACCAGGAGGCCGCCCACTGTCGCGATGAGCCCGCCGCCTGCGATGCCACCGGTCGCGAGCACGAGCGCGTCGGTGGTGATCCGGTGGACGCGCGTCGCGGCCTCCATCTCGACCGCGGCGACGCGGCCGCCCGCGACCTCCACGCGATGGACCTGCTCGCCAATCTGGATGCGGCCTCCTCCGGACCGGATCCGCGCCCGGAGCGCCTGCCACAGCCGCATGCCGGGGACGCTGGGCGGGACGAGCGGGACCTCGAACGGGTCGAGCGGGAGGCGTACCTGTGCGTCCCGCCACGCCTCGGCGTGCGCGCGCAGGCCGAGGATCGCAGGGAGCGCCACGCGACCGGGTCGTCCGCCCGCTGCCCGCCGGACTGCCGTCGCGATCCGGTCGAGGTCAGCGGCACGCACCGCGGCGTCGTCGAGCCGGTTCGCGAGCTCGAGCGCGTTGACGTTGTGGCGGCGGTCGTGGCCGTCGAGGTCGACGGACACCCCGACGACGCGTGCGGGGCGATCGGCGCCGTGCCACACGTCGTCGCGGCTCAGGCTGTCCGCGATGGCGGACGGCCAGAAGTCCTTGAACCGCGCGGGCCCCGCGACGACGAGGACCTCGTCCGGCTCCCACGGCCTGAGCGCCGCCGACTGCGCCTCGGGCACGATCGCAACGCGCCGCGTGCCGCCGATCGCGGTCGGGACGCGACGGATGGGCGTGTGGACGGTGCCCGCGTACGCCAGCGCCTCCCCGACGAGGACGCCGGTGAGCCAGGCGACGGCAGGCTCGACGTCCGCACCGAGGATCGAGTACGGGTGCGCGGACCGCGCCGCGAGCAGCGCGACGCCTTCCGCAGGGGTTCTCGCCTCAGCCGGCGCCGCGACGTCGATCCCACCCGCGGCCCAGTGCGTGCTCGCGTGGCCCTTCGCCACGAGCGTCACCGTCGCGCCGGCTTCGGCCAGGCGGGCGGCCGCGGTCAGCCCCGCGAGCCCTGCCCCGACGACGACGACGTCAGCGCGCGGCATCGACCGCCTCTGGTGCGGTCACGGGCGACGGCCCGACGGCCGGCGCCATCGAATCGAGGCCCAGCACGCCGGTGTAGATCCCGTTCGTCATCAGCAGCTCCTGGAGCTGCCGTCCGTGCGCGATCGGTCTCGTGCCCTTGAACCGCTCCCGCAGGAAGGCGCCGAGCGCCCGGTCGGCGATCGCGGCGTGCTCGGCGCGGTCGGCCGGGCCGTCGCCGGCGGAGGCGTCGAGGCGCTCGGCCACGAGCCCCGCGACGCGGAACGTGCAGAACGCGCCCTGGCACGGTCCCATCCCGACCCGCGTTCCGCGGCGCACGTCGTCGATCGTGCACGGCCAGTGCTCGTCGAGGTACGTCTCCGCCATCGGGCGCGTCACGAGCTCGCACTCGCACAGGAGATCGGCGTCGCCGCCGCCGCGTTGCTCGATCTCCGCGAGGCGATGGCCCAGCCAGTATGTCGCCCCGCCGTGCTGGTCGGGAAGCGGCTCCTCGGCCGTCGTGCAGCGCGCCGTCACGCCCAGCTTGGCCGCCACCACGTCGACGGTCTGCTCCGCCATCAGCCGGTGCGTGGTCAGCTTGCCGCCCACGACGGACACGAAGTTCTCCACGCCCTGGTCGGCGTGATCGAGGATGACGTGCGCCCGGGTGATCGACCGGTTCCCGCCCGCCGCGTCCGCCGCCGGCGGCTTGTACAGCGGCCGCACGCCGGCATACGCGCGAAGGATCCGCATCCGTGGCAGATCGGGAAACAGCTTCGCGCCCTCGTCGACGAGCTGGGCGACCTCCTCGCGGGTGATGTCGTAGTCGTCGGGGTCGGCGACCTTGATGTCGGTCGTGCCGAGGATGGCCACCGTGTGGACGGGAACCATGATGTCGCCGTCGCTCGACTTGTGACACCTGTTGATCACCGCGTCGGTCATGCGGTGGTTGTAGATGAGCATCGTGCCCTTGCCCGGCGTCATCTCGACGTCGACGCCGGCGAATGCCGCGATCTGCCCCGCCCACGCCCCGGCGGCCGAGACGACGAACTGGGTCCAGACCTTCGTCTCGGCGCCGTTGCGCTCGTCCCGCAGCACGGCGGCCGTGATGCGGCCGGCGGTCACCTCGAACCCGATCACGCGCTGGTAGCTCGCGGCGTCCGAGCCGTGGAGGCGAGCGTCGGCGAGCGTCGACTCGATCAGCTGCCACGGCTCGATCGACCCGTCCGGCACGCGGAACGCGCGGCGGATGCGCCGGTCGAGCGCCGGCTCGTGCTCGAGCAGCGTCGGGACGTCGACCTCGTCGCAGTCCACGCCCGAGGCCTCGCAGTTCGCGGCGAAGGCCTCGACGTATTCGTCGGGGTCGTCCGGCGTGGCGACGAAGAAGCCCCCGGTGTCCTCGATCGAGGCGGGCGCGATCCGGCGCAGGACGCGGTTCTCCTCGATGCACTCGCGTGCCGCGACCTGGTCCTTCTGGACGTATCGGCCGCCGGAGTGGAGGAGGCCGTGATAGCGGCCGGTGGTCCCCGTCCCGTAGTCGCCACGCTCCACGAGCAGCGCGCGGAGTCCGCGGCGGGCAAGGTCCCGGACGACGCCTGCGCCGGTCGCGCCGCCACCGATCACCAGGACGTCGGCGGTGTGCGGGACCGTCATGGTCATCACCTCGATGGCGCGGCGGAGCGATCGGGCCCTGCCGCCACCGGCCGGCAGCGTCGCGCGCCGCGGCAGCGACCCTCCGCTGCATGCTACCCCTTGGGCAACGCCGCGGCAGACTCGGCGGCCTCCAGCACCTCGTCCAGGCTCGACCCCGTGCTCGCCTGGACCGCGGCCATCACCGCGCCCTCGACGATCGGCCCCTTCGACAGGCGAACGCCCGTGGGCTCGGCGAGCAGGTCAAGCGCCGTCCTCGTCGAAAGGACCGCGCTCCCGAGGTCTGCGAGCACCACGACGCCGGCACCCGCATCGGCCTCACCGATCGCCTGGGCGATGCGGGCCGCGTCGGTCCCGATCGCGCCATCGGCCATCCCCCCGGCCGCCACGATCCGGACGACCGGACCGGCCATCTCGCGGGCCAGCTCGACGGTGCCGTCGGCGATCAGGCGGCTGTGTGAGACGACGACGAGGCCGACGAGCGCCTGGGTCCCGGATGCCATCGATGCCCCTCGCTCGTACGCCGCAACCCCGGCGCCACGGGGCGCCGGGGTTGTCGTTCACCCACCGGATCCGCCGTCAGTCCACCCAGTCGAAGGTCCGGGTGACGGCCTTCTTCCACAGCGCATACTCCTTGTCGCGGCGCGCCGGGTCCATCTGCGGCTGCCACTCGTGGTCCTTCGCCCAATTCGCGCGCAGGTCCTCGATCGCGGACCAGTAGCCGACGGCGAGGCCGGCCGCATAGGCAGCGCCGAGGGCCGTCGTCTCGGCGACCTTGGGGCGGATGACCGGGACGCCCAGGACGTCGGCCTGGAACTGCATCAGGGTGTCGTTGAACACCATGCCGCCGTCGACCTTGAGGGCCGTCAGCTCGACGCCCGAGTCGGCGTTCATGGCGTCCAGGACCTCCCGGGTCTGCCACGCGGTGGACTCGAGGACGGCGCGCGCGATGTGGCCCTTGTTCACGTAGCGCGTGAGGCCTGCGATGACGCCCCGCGCGTCGGACCGCCAGTACGGCGCGAACAGGCCGCTGAATGCCGGCACGAAGTAGACGCCGCCGTTGTCCTCGACGGTCGCGGCCAGCGCCTCGACCTCGGCCGAGCTCTGGATCATGCCCAGGTTGTCGCGGAGCCACTGGACGAGCGCGCCGGTGATCGCGATCGACCCCTCGAGGGCGTAGACCGCCGGCTGGTCGCCGATCTTGTAGCCGAGCGTCGTCAGGAGGCCGCTCTTGCTGGGCACGATCTGCTCGCCCGTGTTCATGAGCATGAAGCAGCCGGTGCCGTACGTGTTCTTCGCCTCACCCGCAGAGAAGCAGGTCTGACCGAACAGGGCCGCCTGCTGGTCCCCGAGGATGCCGGCGAGGGGGATCCCCTGGAGGTCACCGACCGCGTTCCCGTACACCTCGGACGAGGCCTTGATCTCGGGCAGCATGGACCGCGGGATGCCCATGATGCCGAGGATCTCGTCGTCCCAATCGAGGGTCTCGAGGTTCATCAGCATCGTTCGACTGGCGTTGGTCACGTCCGTCACGTGCACACCGCCGTTGGTGCCACCCGTCAGGTTCCACAGGCACCACGTGTCGATGTTGCCGAACACGAGGTCGCCGGCGTCCGCCCTCGCCCGCGCGCCGTCCACGTTGTCGAGGACCCACTTGACCTTGGGGCCGGAGAAGTACGTGGCGAGCGGGAGGCCGACCTTGTCGCGGAACCGGTCCTGGCCACCCTGCTGGCCGAACTCGTTGACGTACACGTCGGTCCGCGTGTCCTGCCACACGATCGCGTTGTACACGGGCTTGCCGGTGGTCCTGTCCCAGACGAGCGCGGTCTCGCGCTGGTTCGTGATGCCCACGGCCGCGAGATCGGTGGCCGCGATCCCGGCCTTGTCGAGCGCACCCTTGATCACCTCCTGCGTGCGCGACCAGATCTCCATCGCGTCGTGCTCGACCCACCCGGGCTTCGGATAGATCTGCTCGTGCTCCTTCTGGTGGATCGCGACGACGCCACCCTCGTGGTCGAAGATCATGAACCGGGTGCTCGTGGTTCCCTGGTCGAGGGCTCCGACGTACTTCGTCATGGCTGATGACTCCGATCGAATTGCGGTGCCGTCGCCTACGCCCGTGTCCAGGCGTCGGCGGCGGCCTTGAGCAGGAGGTGCGTGGACGTCGCGCCCGGGTCCTGGTGCCCGGCGCTGCGATCCCCGAGATAGCTGGCCCGGCCCTTGCGGGCGACGAGCGGGATGGTGGAACGCATGCCCTCCTCGGCCGCGGCTGCCGCGGCGCGGAGCGCGCCGGACGGGCTCTCGCCCGCATCGGCTGCCTGGTGGAGCGCGGCCTGCGCGGGAAGGAGCGCCTCGAGCATCGTCTTGTCGCCGGCCTCGGCCTTGCCGAGCCCCTGCACGCGGGCGACCGCGTTGTCGAGGGCCCCGGCGAGGTCCGCGACCTCGATGTCGGCCCTGCCCGCCGTGGCGTTGCCGAGCTGGAGGAAGAACGACCCGTACAGCGGGCCGCTCGCGCCGCCGACGGTGGACATGAGCGTCATGCCGACGCCCTTCAGGATGGCCCCCACGTCGTCATGGGGGAAGGTCGGAAGCTTCGCGACGACCGCCTGGAAGCCCCGGTCCATGTTGATCCCGTGGTCGGCGTCGCCGATCGCGGAGTCGAGCTCGGTGAGGTGCTCCTTCTCGCCGTGGAAGACGTCCGCGGCAAGCCGGATCCACGCCATCACGTCGTCGCCGGTGATGCGATCGGTCGAGCTCATCGTGGCTGCGGTGCCTCGTCGGTACGGATGGCGGTCAGACCCCCCACCGGAGTGCGGGCGTGTCGACCGGGGCGTCCCAGTAGCGGATCAGCTCGTCGTCGAGCTTCAGCAGCGTGATCGAGCAGCCGGCCATCTCGAGCGAGGTGATGTAGCTGCCGATCAGGTTCCGCTCGATGCTCACCCCACGATCGCGGCACATCGCCG
>DATFQL010000219.1:0-3632 GCA_035264305.1 Candidatus Limnocylindrales bacterium
AGGATCGGCACGTCGTGGAGCACGCGCCCGACGGGCGTACCGGGATCGAGCTCGCGTCGGCACTCGACGGGATCGACGCGGTCATCCTGGACATCGGCCTGCCGGACATGTCCGGGCTCGACGTCGCCCGCCGCCTGCGCAAGGACGGAGTCGACGTCAGCATCCTGATGCTCACCGCCCGCGACACCGTCAACGACCGCGTGCTCGGCCTCGACGCGGGCGCCGACGATTACGTCGTCAAGCCGTTCGCGTACCAGGAGGTCGCGGCACGGCTTCGGGCGCTCGCCCGTCGTGCGGAGCCAGGTCCCCGGCGAGCGGAGCCGGTGCTCAGCGCAGGGGCCATCTCGCTCGACGAGGCCGCCCGCCGCGTCACCGTCAGCGGCCGCAACGTCGACCTCAGCCCACGCGAGTTCTCGCTCCTCGAGGTCCTCCTGCGCCACGCCGGGCAGACGCTCACCCGGGACCAGCTCCTCGACCACGCGTGGCCGTTCAGCGTGGCGGTGACCCCCAACGCCGTGGATGCGTACGTGCACTACCTGCGCACGAAGCTCGGCGAGGCCGGGTCGCAGGTCGAGACCGTGCGCGGGGTGGGGTACCGCCTCGCCGATGGCTGACGGCACGCGGATCGACCCCGGCGAGGACGGCGCGGAGCACGCGGCACGCACCGGCGACGCGCGGCTGATCCGGCGCGTCCGCTGGCGCCTCGTGGCGTGGAGCGGCCTGACCACGCTGATCGTGCTGCTCGTCCTGGGGGCAGCCCTGTACGCAGTCGTGGCGGGCTCGCTCGCGGGGGCCAGCGTCGACCAGCTCGAAGCCCGGGTGGCGCCATGGGTCGACCGACTCACGGGGACGCGGCCGGACAACGACGACGGGCCGGCGTTCGGGTTCCAGCCGGGGGCCGGCAACACGTTCCTGTTCGCGTTCGACGAAGCGGGCGCCCCCGTCCAGCTCGGCCGCGAGCGGGTGGTCGTCCTCGAGGGGATGCCGGACACCGGCGGACTCGACGCTGCGCGCGACGCCGCGGGTGGTCGCGACGTCCGAACGGTCGACATCCGGTTCGGGCCCACGACATTCCCCGCGCGGCTCCTGACCCAGCGGGTCGTCTACAACGCGGACGGGCGGACGTACTTCCTCCAGGCGCTCCAGGACCGATCGACCGAGGTGGCCACGCTGCAGTCGCTCCTGGTGACGCTGCTCGTCGGCGGGATCGTCGTCGTCGTGGTCGCGCTCGGGGTAGGCGCGGTGTACGCCAGCCGAGCCCTCGTCCCGATTCGCCAGTCGCTCGATGCGCAGCGCACCGCCCTGCGCCGCCAGCGGGAGTTCGCAGCCGATGCAAGCCACGAGCTTCGTACGCCGCTGACCGTCATCCGGTCGTCCGTCGAGCACCTCCAGCGGCACCAGGATCGACCGGTTGCGGCATCGCTCGATGCGCTCGAGGACATCGACGCCGAGGTGACCCACCTCACCGCGCTCGTCGACGACCTGTTGCTGCTCGCCCGCTCCGACTCCGGAGCGATCGCCCTCGAGCGGCACGCCGTCGACCTGGGCGACATCGCATTCGAGGCGGCCGGGTCGCTCGGGCGTGCTGCCGAGGCGCGTGGCGTCCAGGTCATCGTCGATCCCGAGCCGGCGATGATCGAGGGCGACCCGGCCCGGCTGCGTCAGCTCGTGACGATCCTCGTCGACAACGCCGTGCGCCACAGCCCCCGTGGGAGCGACGTGACCGTCGAGGTCCGCGACACGGGCGCCGCGGCGGCGATCGAGGTCCGGGACCACGGACCGGGGGTGCGAGACGAGGACATGCCCCAGGTGTTCGACCGGTTCTGGCGCGCGCCCGGCGCACCGTCCGGGGGCACGGGCCTCGGGCTCGCCATCGCGAAGTGGATCGTCGACCGCCACGGTGGCCGGATCGGTGTGGCGAACCGCGCCGACGGAGGTGCTGCATTCCGCGTCGAGCTGCCGTCGTTCGACCCCGGCGCGGGCATCGCATCGAGCGCCGACGCCACCCCGCGGGGGAGTGACTCCCCGGCCTGACCCCCGCGGGCTCGTCGGGGAACGACAAGCGGACGTTCGTCGGCTACTCGACGCTGCTCGTTGCGCCGAAATGCGCCTGCAGCCCGATCCGCTGCTCCCCGCCTTAGATCGACCGTCGTCGTACCGGCACTCGCCGGTGATCGGCACGGGAGATCGTCATGGCAGGGATCGTCGAGACCCAGGCATCCACCGGCGTTGGCGCTGCCGGCGAGCTCGTCACGGACGCATTCAGTCGGCACGCCGCGGGCCTGCACCGGTTCCTGCGGTCGCTCACGCGGGACGACGCCCTCGCCGAGGATCTCGTCCAGGAGGCGTTCCTCCGCCTGACCTCGGAGATCGCCGCAGGGCGCCAGCCGGCCAACCCGGGCGCCTGGCTGTGGCGCGTCGGCCGCAACCTTGCCACCAGCCACGCGCGGCATGCCGCGGTCGAGAGCCGGTCGGCGTGGCGTCTCGTGGGGCCGGACACCGATGAGGCGCCGGAGCATGCGATCGTCCGCGCGGAGCGGGACCGCGCGGTGGGCCGGGCGGTCGCCTGCCTGCCCCCGGCGCACCGCCTCGCGGTCCTCCTCGCGGCCGAGGGGTATGCCGGGCCCGAGATCGCCGAGCGCCTCGACCGCACCCCGCTGGCCACGCGCGCCCTGCTGTGCCGCGTCCGAGGGAGGCTCCGCGTCGAGCTTGCCGCCCTCGGGGAGCCGTGATCGGGTCGCACCGCCCTGGTCGGTCCCATTGACCACAGCGCGCACAATCGCCTCGCGCGAAGGGGAGGAGGTGTGCGATGGCCGAGGCAGCGACGTGGGTCGAGGAGCCGCGAGCCGTCGCGATCCCGACCGAGGCGACGGCGCGCCTCGACTGGCTGATGGCGGGACTCGGTGGCTGGCTGGTCGCCGGGTTCTACGCCGACCTGTGGGCGCACCGGCACGGGATCGTCGACAACACGTTCATCACGCCGTGGCACGGGCTGCTGTACACGGGCGCGACGTCGTTCCTCGTCGTGCTCGGGCTGCTGGCCGTGCGACGGCTGTTCCCGGGGCGGTCGACCACCGCGGCCGGCCTCGCCTATGTCCGCGCCATGCTGCGACCCGAGCGCGCCGGCGGACTGCCGGTTCGTGCGCTCGGCGACGCCATGCCCGCAGGCTACCGGCTGTCGTTCCTCGGTTCGCTCGTGTTCGTCGGTGCGGGTCTCCTCGACCTCGTCTGGCACACGGCGTTCGGGTTCGAGATCGACGTCGAGACGCTGCTCTCGCCACCCCACCTGCTGCTCGCAACGGCCGGGGTGCTGATGGCATCGGGGCCGCTGCGGTCGATCTGGTATCGGGCCACGCCGGTCGAACCCGGGTGGGACGCCCAGGGGCCCGCCGTCGCGTCGCTCGCGCTCGTCCTGTGCGTGTTCAACGCGTTCACGCAATACGCGAACCCGATCACGCACGTGCTCGCCTCCGCTCCTGCAGCCCGGATCCTCACGGCGACCGACGCAGGGATGGCGGTCCCGTTCGTCCGCCACGGCTGGGGGGCATCCGAAGTCCTGATCCACGCCGCCCTCATCGCGGGGTTCGCCCTGGTGGGCCTGCGTCGCCGATCGCTGCCCGCGGGTGCGCTGT
>DATFQL010000220.1:0-19756 GCA_035264305.1 Candidatus Limnocylindrales bacterium
CCCCGCGTGAACGCCCGCGGCGACGTTCACCGAGGTGACGAGCGGAATCAGGGCGTCATCCTCTCCCAGCGACCATGCCCCGAGCGACTCCGACGTCCGCGTTCAGGTCGATCCGCATGCCGGCGATCCTACGCCGCGGCCCGCGCCTTCGATCCGTCAGAGGGTCTCGCGCATGACCTCGTACGCCTCGGCGTGCCGACCCCGGGCCGCGAGCGCTTCGGCGTAGGCCGACAGGATCCGCTTGCGCTGGTAGGGCGACGGGAGACGCCGGCCACCGTCGGCGGCGTCGGCCCATGCGACGTCGGCCTCGTCGCCCCGTCCGAGCGCGTCGAGTGCCCGAGCGCGGCTGATGCGTGCCCCGATCTGCTCGAACGACGGGCCGACCTCCTGCTCGAGCTCGAGCGAGCGGTCGGCGAGCGCGAGGGCCTCATCCGCATGGCCGCGCGCAAGGGCGATGGCCGCCTGCGTGTCGAGGATGTGCCCCAGGAGCCGTCGGTCGCCGATCGTCTCGGTCGTCACGCGCGCGCGAGCGGCGAGCTCCTCGGCTCGGTCGATGTTGCCGAGGGACGTGAACACCATCGCGAGCTCGTTCTCGAGGATCGCGACGTCCGTTGCCTGGTCGGCGGCCCGATACAGCGTGATCGCCTCGAGGCCCGCCCGGATCGCCGCCTCCGCGTCCCCGGCCTGCAGCCTCGAACGCGTCAGCACGTCGTAGAAAACCGCCCGGCGTCGCACGTCCAGCCGCTCGACGCGGCCGCGTGCCTCCTCGAGGTACAGGCGGCCGAGGTCCGGCGACCCGTGGTTCGCCTCGATGCTCGCGAGCGCGATGCGGATGCGAACCTCGAGGTCGGGGTCCTCCGCGGCCACGAGGTCTCGCTGCAGGAGGTCGAGCAGCAGCCGCCGCGCCTCATCGGGGTCGTTGAGGTCCATGTGGACCCACGCCTGCCAGTACTGCGCGCGGATGCGATCGGCGGGTCGGCCGCCCGTCGACAGCAGTTGGGCCGCCTCGGCAAGCGCCGGGCCGGCCTCGACCCCGTCACGCATCCGGGCATATGCCTCGCCGGCGCCGAGCAGGAGCTCGCCGCGCGCAACCCGATCCGTGGCGACGGCGGCCAGGTCGCTGTACGCCTCGGCCGCCTCGCGGTGCCGGCCCGCGGCGAGGTGGAGGTCCGCGTCGACCCGGCTCCAGCGACTCGCATGGTCGGTCAGCAGGGCATCGGGCGTGGTTCCGAGCCTGGGCGCGAGGTAGTCGAGCGCCGCCATCGACGGCTTCGCGTGTCCGAGCTCCAGGGCGCTGATGTATGCCTTCGTGTAGCGATCGCCCGCGAGCTGCTGCTGGGTCAGGTGGCCTGCCACCCGCGCCGCGCGGATCCTCGTCCCGATCGACTTCGCCAGCTCGCGCTGGTCCACGACCACTCGTCGTCGGGTCGCCACCCGGGGTTCTGTCATGCGCGGATCATACGGCGCGGTCAAGTAGCGGTCGACCGCGGGTCGACGGCGCAGACGAACTCCGCAAGCGACATCCTGAGCCGGCCCGATGCCCGGGTTGCTCGCGCGGCTCGAACCCCAGCGCACGCCGCGACGCGGTGTCGAGGGTCGACGACAGGCGGTGCTCCTGCACACCGGCGAGTTGACTAATATTTGACTCCATTTGGACGCGAAGCCTAGCATCTGAGGTCCGGGGGACGCAGCGAGCTGCCGCCTCGGCCGCGGGCGCCCTCCCCAGGAGGACTTCCATGCGTCGCGTCAACCTCGTGCGATCCCTGCTGCTCGGTGTCGCCCTCAGCCTCGTCTCAACCGCCGTGGCGTTTGCGGACGCCGGAGCAGGACCCTTCCCGAAATGAGCGCCCGTCCGCTCTGTGTCAGTAAATACGTGACAACGCCGCAGTAACGCGATACGATCGCGGCGCCGTCCGGGGGCGGCATCAGTCGGCCCGGGGCATGCTCCGGACCGGCTCCGGGGGGAATCGAAGCGCCGCCCTCAGGCATGCCGAGGGCGGCTCTTCGCTGTACGGCCGGTGCGCGCGACCGCGGCGGGATCGCGGTCGCCCCGCCGGGCGTCACGCCTTGGCGAGGGCCTGGAGCAGCCGATCGACGAACGAGGCCTGCGCGGGGTTGAGCCGGCGGCGGGCCTCGGAGGGGCGGACCCACGCCACGCGGTCGATCTCGGGGACCGTGAGGGTCCGGCCGGACTTCGGTGGCCACTCGACCTCGACGTGCATGCTCCGCAGCATGGCCGGATCGAGATCCCCCTGGACGCCCCATCCGTGGACCACCTTGCCCGAGCGCATCCGCACCTCGCCGAGGTCGATGGCGCCGTCGACCGGGGCGTGGTGCCCCGTCTCCTCCTCGAACTCCCGGTAGGCGGCCTCGAGGAGCGCCTCACCGGCGTTGGCCGCGCCCTTTGGGATGGACCACGCGCCCGTGTCGCGCCGCGCCCAGATGGGGCCACCGGGGTGAGCGACGAGGACCTCGATGCCGTCGTCGGCGGGGCGATAGAGGAGCAGGCCGGCTGACAGCTTGGGCATTGGGCAGGGTCCCGCACGCAGCGCACACGAAAGCGCCCGAAGGAACCGTACCGTACCGTCACGCCCACGCCACTGCCAAGCAAGCCTGGCCTTGTCGCAGCGGCCCCGGCACCCTCCGTCTCGCCGGCCTTGCAGCCTCGTCGACGGCGGTTCGGGGACCCGGTCCGATGATTGCTCATCGGTCCGGCGTCGGTACCACCGGCCCCTTCGGGCAGATCGAACGATATGGGCGGGGGCACCGTGCCCACAACGCCCTTGTCCACGAAGTGAGGCGGAGGACGGTCGCGGTTATCCACGATTCGGTGCCGATGTGGACAGCGTGTGGATTGCCGAGTGCTTCGACGGGCGCGATCCCGATACTGCCCGGCCGCGCCCCTACGCCCCGTCTGCGACGACGCCGCGGGCCGAGCGCGCCGGCGCGACCTCGTGGTGGCGGAGGCATCGCGCCTCGTACGTCTCCACGGCGGGTGCCTCGAACCCGCCGATGACGATCAGCGGGTCGTCGATCGCTGCGGGTCGTCCACCGACCAGGCGCTGCGTCCGCGTCGCAGTCTCGCCGCACACGAGGCAGATCGCGCTCAGCATCGTGATCTCGTCGGCGATGGCGAGCAGCTCCGGCATCGGGCCGAACGGGCGACCCGCGAAGTCCGTGTTGAGGCCGCTCGCGATGACGTGCCGACCACTCTGGCGCAGCGTGTCGACGACGCGCGGCAGGCTGTCGTCGAAGAACTGCGCCTCCTCGATGCCCACGAGGTCGACGTCGCGCTCGCGCGCGAGCGACAGGATCCGGACCGGCTCGCCCTTTGGCACGGGTGTGGAGGGGTAGCGCGCCTTCGAGCGGCTCTCGGCGTAGTCGGCGGGCGTCCGATCGTCGACATCGGGGCGGACGAGCAGGATCCGGCGCTTCGCGATCTCCGCGCGCCGCAGCAGGCGCAGCAGCTCGTCGGTCTTGCCCGACGACATGCACCCGGCGATCACGTGCAGCCAGGGATCGGCGCGGAACAGCATGATCGCGAATCTACCCGCTGCGACCACGGAGCCGCTGCAACGCAGGTGGGAGCCGATCCCCGTCCGCCCGCACACGCAATTCGGCGCCAAGGCGCATCATCCCGGCATGGACCGGAGCCGGACGCGCGCACCCGCAAGCCGACCACCGAGCGGTGGTTCAGGCTATGCCCGCCCGTTCGACGCGGGCCGGACGCAGCGCGTCCTCGCGGCGGAGCGACGCATCGGCGCTGTCGCGCACATGCTCGACAACCTGATCCGCGTCCCGGGTACGGGCCAGCGGGTGGGGATCGACCCGCTGATCGGGTTCATCCCGGTCATCGGCGACCTGACGAGCGCCATCATGGCCGCGTGGATCGTGCTCGAGGCGGCGCGCTTCAACGTCCCGCCGATCGTCCTCGCACGAATGACCGTGTACGCCGCCGCGGACTTCCTGATCGGCCTCATCCCGCTGATCGGGGACCTGTTCGACCTCGGCTTCAAGGCGAACATGCGCAACCTCGAGCTGTTCCACCGCCACGCCGTCGACCCCGGCGCGAGCACCAGCGGCTCGTGGGCCCTCGTCGGCGGGATCGTCCTCGCGTTCGCGGGCATCATCTGGCTCGGGTTCGAGCTGCTCGGCCGGTTCCTGTCGATCGTCGTCGGCTGATCGGGTTGCACGCCCGTCGCACCGGCTAGCCTTCGGCCGATGGCCGCGATCGAGACGCACGGGCTCACCAAGCACTACCCGGCCGGCCGCCGCGGGCCGGACGCACGCGAGATCCGCGCGCTCGACGATGTCGGCCTCGAGGTCCACGAGGGCGAGATCTTCGGGTTCCTGGGACCGAACGGGGCGGGCAAGAGCACGTTCATCCGGCTGCTGCTGGGGTTCATCCACGCGACGGCCGGCAGCGCTGCCGTGCTCGGGCTGGACGCGGCGCGGGACAGCGTCGAGATCCGTCGGCGGACGGGATACCTGCCCGGAGGAATCGCCCTGTACGACGGGCTGACCGGTGAGCGCCATCTCGACTACCTCGGCGAGCTCTCCGGCCGTCCCACCGTCCGTCGCGCTGAGCTGTGCGACCGCCTCGAGCTCGACGCGCGAACCCTTCGCCGCCCGATCCGCGACTACAGCCGGGGCATGCGCCAGAAGATCGGGATCGTCCAGGCGCTCCAGCACGACCCGGAGCTCGCGATCCTCGACGAGCCGTCCGAGGGCCTCGATCCGCTCATGCAGCGGGCGTTCTACGAGGTGCTCGACGGGCTGCGGGCCGACGGCCGGACCGTATTCTTCAGCTCCCACGTCCTGTCCGAGGTGGAGCGCGTCTGCGACCGCGTCGCGGTCGTGCGCGAGGGCCGGCTCGTTGCGGTCGAGGACGTGGCGACGCTGCTCGCACGGCGACGCCGGCGCGTGGAGCTCCGGCTCGCCGGCCCGGCCCCGGACCTGCGCGGCGTGGCGGGAGTGAGCGGGGTCGTCGAGGACGACGAGACGCTCACGTGCTGGCTCGAGGGCGACCCGCGGGCGTTCCTGGCGGCGATCGCCGGCACGCCGGTGGCGGACCTGACGATCGAGGCGGCACGTCTCGAGGACGCCTTCCTCGAGCTGTACGAGGCGCCTCCGGCCGTCGTCGCGCCGCAGGCCGGGCCGACATGATCAGCGGCCCCCTCCTCCGGCACACGTGGCGGGCGCATCGCGTTCGGGTCGTCGTGCTGGCGCTCGGGCTCGCGGCCTGGGGATTCATCATGCCGGTCGTCTACGCGACGTTCGGGGTCCAGATGGAGGCGATCCTGGAGTCCGGCATCGTGCCCGAAGTGTTCCTGCGGCTTCTCGGCGCCGATCCGTTCAGCCTGTCCGGCGCGGTCGCGCTCGGCGCCGTGCACCCGGTTGCGCTCGGGCTGCAGCTTGCCTACCCGGTGGGCTTCGGGGCGGCGGCGATCGCGGGCGAGCGCCAGCGCGGGACCCTCGAGGTGCTGCTCAGCCGGCCGATCTCGCGCCGTTCGGTGTTCATGACGCTCCTCGTCGCGCTCGCGGCGTTCGCGGTGCTGACGACGGCCGGAGAGGTGGTGGGCACGGTCGTGGCGTCGATCCTGTTCGACGTCGCGGACCGCCTCGAGCCGGCCTCCCTCGTGTTCCTCGCGCTGAACACGGTCGTGCTCCTCGTGGCGTTGGCCGCGGTGTGCCTGGCCGCCTCCGCCTCCTTCGACCGTCTGTCCGGCCCGATCGCGATCGGCCTCGCGCTCGTCATCGTCGGCTATGTGCTCGAGGTGCTGGGGACGCTGTGGCCCGATGCCGCGTTCCTCCAGCCGTACTCGCCGTTCCACTACCTGCGACCGCTCGAGATCCTGGGCGGCCGGGCGGAGGCCACGGACCTCCTCGTACTCGCGGCCGTCGGGATCGCCGCCACGGCGTTCGGCCTGTGGCACTTCCCGCGCCGGGATCTCGCGGCACCTACGTGACGCAGGCGCGCCCGACACCCTGCGAGCGGCCACGGGAAGGCGCGGGTGAGGCACCATCGATCGATGACGACTGACCGGGCCCCGATCGGCATCGGCCTGACCCTCCCGACGTGGCCGCTGCGCGACGGTGGCTATGCCTCGTGGCCGCAGATGCGGCGGCTGGCGCAGGCGATGGAGGCGATCGGAGTCGACACGCTGTGGGTGGCTGACCACCTGCAGCGGACGACGCCGGCCCGCGGGACGTTCGGGTTCTGGGAGTCCTGGACCATCCTCACCGCGGCCGCGGAGGCGACGTCGCGGGTCGGCATCGGCCCGTTCATCGCGTGCACCGGATTCCGGAACCCGGCCCTGCTCGCGAAGATGGCCGAGACGCTCGACGAGGTCAGCGGGGGACGAGTCGTGCTCGGCTTGGGGAGCGGCGGGCCGGCTCGCGACCCGTCGTGGAGCGCGTTCGGGTTCGACGGCGGTCGGCATGTGAGCAGGTACGGCGAGGCGGTCGAGATCGTCACGCGGCTGCTGCGCGACGGGCAGCTCACCTACCACGGGGAGCACTACGACGTCGAGGGGGCCGTGATCCTTCCCCGCGGTCCTCGAGCGGGCGGCGTTCCCGTGCTCGCGGCAGGGCTCGGCGAGCGAACCATGCAGATCGCGGCCCGGCACGCTGACCAGATCAACGTGAACCGGGCGATCGCGGGCGCCACGGACGCGGACGAGGTCGTCGGAATCGCCCGGACGGCGTGCGAGGCTGTCGGACGGGATCCGGCGACCCTCCGCGTGACGGGCTGGGGACGGGTCGCGATCGACGATCATGGGATGGCGGTAGACAAGCGCGGCTGCCTCGTCGGAGAGCCGGCCGAGGTGGCCGCGACGGTGCGCGGGATCCGCGACGCGGGGGTCGAGCACATGACGATCTACCCGGGCACCGCCGACGACCCGAGTCCGCTCCCCGCGCTCACGGACGAGACCCTCGACCGCTTCGCGCCCTTCCTCGAGGCGATCCGCGCGGCCGCCTGATCGCTCTGGTCAGGTGAGCCGGTCGAACTCCGCGATGTGCGCCCGGACGACGGGCAGGTTCGCGCGGGCGTCCGGGCTCTCGAAGTCGAAGTGGGGCAACAGCCAGGCGGGCGGGGGGTCGCCCTCGAGCGGCCCGCACACCCCGACGACGGAGTCGCCCCGGATCGCGAACACCCACAGGCCGCGCGACGGCCGATGGCGGGCAAGCGCGTGATGCGTCGGCGCGACGAGCCGGGCACGCCCGGCCGGGCGGTCTACGGCCGCCGCGGGCCGGGAGGCGGACGCGCCGAAGGACGCGCGGGACGACGGACGACGGCGCATGGGACGACCTCCGCGATGCCGGCGGGCTGGCTGGGGAGGCCTCGAATCCTAGCCCTCCGGAACCCCGTTGGGAACCCCCAAACAGGTGTTCGAGAGGGCGAGTGGCGACGCGGTGTCAGCCCAGGCTGTCCTCGGACCAGGCCTCGTCGTCGAGTGCCGCCGGACGGATCGAGCGCGTGATCTCCATCGCCTGCTCGACGCGGAGCAGCGCCGCGTTCCGCGCGTTCGGGTCGAGCTCCTCCAGGCGATCTGCGATCACGGCCACCTCCCGGTAGATGCGCGCGACCGTCGCCCAGTCGCGGGTGGAGAACGCCTCCTCGAGGTCGACGACGCGGTGGCGGATGTCGGCCTCGAGCGCGGCGACCTCGGCCGCGATCGACTCGCCGTAGCGGCCGCGGGGCACGAGCGGATCGGTCATCGGACAAGCCTCGCGCCGGGGACCGCCGAAGCCGGTCGAGCCGGGTCAGCGACCTCGATCCGCGCCGTCGCGCCCGGTTGCAGGACCCGCACGTCCGCGGTCGGCGCGAGCGTCGCCGCGTGCCCCGCGAACCGCCACCCGGGCTGGCGGAGCGGCCGGTCCCAGACCCGGGACAGGCGACGCGGGTACAGCGTGCCCCAGTGGATCGGGATGGCGGCAGCGGCCCCGAGTCGCGCCAGCAGCTCGGCGGCCGATCTCGGGCCGAGGTGCCCGGGCCCCAGGTGCGGCCCCCATGTCCACACGGGGAGCAGGGCGAGATCCACCCGACCCGTGAGCCGCTCCAGACCCGGGAACGGACCGGTGTCGCCCGCGAAGTAGACACTCGGCGAGCCCGGGGCACGCAGCAGATAGCCGACCGGTGTGGCCCGCGGCGTCCCGGGGGTGATCCAGTGCCTCGCCGGCACGACCTCGATCTCGACCGGACCGACGGCGAACCGGTCGCCCGCGACGACCTCGATCACGGCACCTGCCGTGAGGTGCGCCGCCGCTCGTCCCAGCCCGCGCGGCACGACGACCGCTGCCCGGCCCACCGTGCGGGCGAGCGAGGGCGGGTCGAAGTGATCGGGGTGCCCGTGGGACACGAGCACGGCCTCGACCCCGTCGAACCAGTCGGGCTCGGGCGGCGCGCCGTGGCGCTCGAGCGGCCCGAGCGACGAGCGCAGCAGGGGATCGGTCGCGACGCGCACGCCGCCGAGGTCGAGCACCGTCGTCGCGTGTCCGACGAACCGCACCCCGACCGACCGCACGAGCTGCCTCAGCTGTGCGCGACGAGCTCGTCGGACCCGCGGCCCGGCAGCTGCCGCAGACGCACCGGGTGCCGGAGCAGCGTCACGACTCCGCCGAGCACCGCGCCGGCGGCCGTCTCGATCAGGTCCTCCATCGTGTCGTCGTAGCTGAGGTTCATCCCCCGCGCCCCCAGCTTCAGCCCGATCCACTCCGCGATCTCCCAGACCGCGGCCGCGGACGTGCCGACGGCCGTCGCGACGCCGGCGGCCTCCCAGGACGTCCTCGTTCGCGGCGACACGAGGGCTCCGACGACCGTCGTGAGCAGCGCGCCGTTGGCGAAGTGGATCGCGTCGTCGACGTGTGCCCGCTGGTAGATGCCCACGGCGTTCCCACCCGCGTCGGCGAGAAGCGGGATGGTCACGGCGAGGTCGAGCTCGCGCGGGTAGGGGTCCTTCCGGCCGAGGAGCCGCCACGCGGCCGGGACGATGAGCAGCGACCCCGTGTACCCGATCGCCCGCAGGCGCATCCCCTTCCCGCTGTAGCGCGGCGAGTTCGAGTTGACGAAGGCGTCAGCGGCGAGCGCGATCACGAGTGCCTTGGCGGTCGCGATCGCGCCGAACCACGCCACGTCGCCGATGCTCGGGGGCGCGGGCGGGGTCGTGGGCGCGGCGCTCGGCTCGCGCTGACCGACGAGGCGTGGTGCCGCAGGCGTGGGTTCGTCGTCCGTGGGCTCGTCGTCCGCGGGCGCGCCCGAACTCGAGGTCTCGATGGCCATGACCCGAGCATCGTCGCGCGAATGTTCGATCGGCGCTGTCGCGGCGCCGTCGGAACGCTACGCCGGAGTGGAGATTGCGTCCGGCGCGCCGTCGGCCGGAGCGGCGGTGGCACTCACGAGCCGGGCGGCCTCGGCGTCGCCCTCGGCCTCGGCCGCGCCGATCGCCTCGTCCGTGATGATGCGCCGCAGGAACAGCAGCAGTGCCACGACGACTCCTGCGATGAGGAACACGGCCGGCAGCCCGAGCCACTGCCCGATCAGTCCGCCGAGCAGCGCACCGATCGGCTGCGACCCCCAGGCGAGGAGCCGGTAGCTCGCGTTGAGGCGGCCGAGCAGCGCATCGGGGACGATCCGCTGGCGGAGCGAGACCGTCACGACGTTCCACATGACGATGCCGACGCCGGCGACGGCGAAGGACGCGCCGACGATCCACGCGTTCGTCGTGAGGCCGGGGATCGCGACCGTCACGGCATTGAGGATCACGGCCATCGTGAGCAGTCGGGCGCGGCCCAGCCGGCGCTCGACGCGCTCGACGACGAGCGAGCCCCCGAGGCTGCCGATCGCCATGCCCGTCATGAGCACGCCGAAGCCGAACTCGTCCAGGCCCATGGGCCCCGGCGCGACGGCGTACAGGACGAACACGGCGAACGTCGCCGACGACGCGAGGTTCATCGTCCCGACCATGATCGCGAGCGTCCGCAGCAGCCGGTGATGCCAGAGGTAGGAGAGGCCCTCCCTGATGTCCGCGACGACGCTGGGGCGTGGGCCGGCTGTCTCCGCGCGGACCGGCTTGTACGAGCCGGTGAGCAGCATGAGCGCGACGGCGGCGAAGGCAAAGGCGAGGGCCGAGCCGGCGAAGGCGAACGCGATCGCGACGCCGGCCAGGAAGCCGCCGAGCGGCGGGCCGACGAACTGGTTCATCGTCAGCTCGGCGGCGTACAGCCGCCCGTTCGCCTTCGAGAGCTCGTCGCGCTTGACGATCGACGGCATGACCGCCTGTGCGGCCGTGTCGAACAGGGTCTCGCCGACGCCGAGGACGAAGGCGGTGAGGTAGAGGAGCCACAGGCTCTCGGTGCTGGTGACGATCGTGACGGCGATGCCGAGGGAGATCAGCGTCCGCAGGATTGCCACGCCGATCATCGTGCGTCGACGGTCGAGCCGGTCCGCGAGCGCGCCGGCGACGAGGACGAACACGAGCCACGGCAGCCGCCCCACGACGGCGACCCCGGCGATGAGGATGGGGGAGTCGGTCAGGCGGATCGCGAGCAGGGGGAACGCGATCCAGAACACGCCATCGGCGAGGTTCGAGGCCGCCGACGAGGCCCACAGCTTCCAGTAGTTCGCGCCGAGGCCACCGGAGTTGGTCGAGGCGGCAGTCGGAGCTGGTGCGGCGGTCGTCTCCGTAGTCATCGGTTGAGGATAGTCAAGCGGTTGACAGTTATCAACCACTTGCCGAGAATCGGGTCATGGAACGACGTCCGGCGACCGCCGATGAGGCGCGCGCGCTGTCCAATCCGCTGCGGCTCCGGATCCTCCGCCTGTGCCTTGACCGAGCGCTGACCAACGAGGAGCTCGCGGCGCGGCTCGGGCTGAACGCCGGAACCGTGCTCCACCACGTGCGGCTCCTCGTCCGGACGGGGTTCCTCGCGGCCGAGGGTGAGCGCCGGGGCGCGCGTGGCTCGATCGAGCGACCGTACCGCGCCACGGGCAAGTCCTGGACGCTGGATGTCGGCGAGGAGGAGGGGACCGGGAAGACGAGCACGGGGACCCTCGCCCTGATCGACGCGTTCCGTGCCGAGGTCGCCGAGGCATCGCCGCAGGCGATCATGAACACGTCCCGCCTCGGCGTCCGGTTGACCGCCCCGCAGCTCGCGGCGTTCGGCGAGCGGATCATGTCGCTGGTGAACGACCTGAAGGAGGCCGATGACCCCGCGGGCGAGCCATACGGCTTCCTGGTGGGGATGCATCGGCGGGCGGAGTAGAGGATCGGGCGGGAAACGGCGCCGTGCCCAACCCAGCCGCGCGACGGGTAGGCTCGATCGATGGAGAGGCGGGACCTCGGACGGACCGGGCTGCGGGTGACGCCGTTCGGACTGGGTTTGGCCGCGCTCGGCCGGCCGGCGTACATCACCACTGGCCGCGAGGAGGACCTCGGCGCCGGGGCGGATCGCTCCATGGAGGCCATGGAGAACCGCAGCCACGAGGTCCTCGACGCGGCATGGGCTGCCGGCATCCGCTACCTCGACGCGGCTCGCTCGTACGGGTACGCGGAACGGTTTGTTGCCTCGTGGCTGCGGGCTCGCTCGATCGACCCCGTCGATGTCACCGTCGGCTCCAAGTGGGGCTACCGGTACGTCGGCGAGTGGCGGATCGACGCGCCGGTGCACGAGGTGAAGGAGCACTCCCTCGCGATGCTCCGCAGACAGCTCCCCGAGTCGCGTCACCTCCTCGGCCCATGGCTCGGCCTCTATCAGGTCCACTCGGCGACGCTCGAGAGCGGCATCCTCGCCGACGGTGCCATCCTCGCCGAGCTCGCCCGGCTGCGCGCAGAAGAGGGGCTGGTCATCGGGCTGACCGTGAGCGGGCCGCGGCAGGCGGAGGTCATCGGCGCGGCACTCGAGGTACGGGTCCACGGCGTCAATCCGTTTGCGAGCGTCCAGGCCACGTGGAACCTCCTCGAGCCGTCCGCCGCGGCGGCGCTCGCAGAGGCACATGACGCGGGCTGGGGGGTCGTGGTGAAGGAGGCGATCGCGAACGGCCGGCTGCTGGAGGACGACGAGAGACTGACGCCGATCGCGGTGGCCGCCGCGCGTCACGGCACCACCCGCGACGCCGTCGCGCTCGCGGCCGCCCTCGCGCAGCCGTGGGCCGATGTCGTGCTCTCGGGCGCCGCGACGCCTGACCAGCTTCAGGCCAACGTGAAGGCACGGGACGTGGAGCTCGCGCCGGAGGAGGTCGAGCAGCTGCGTACGCTCGCCGAAACCCCGCACGACTACTGGGCCGCCCGATCGGCACGAGCGTGGGCGTAGCGCTCGATTCCGAGGCTCGATTCCGCCCACGGGCGACGCGCGGGCGCACAGCAGGGGCGTAGGCTGCGCGCCATGCATCACACGTCACCCCTTCCGCGGCTCGTCGCGCCGCTCGCCGCGCTCGCGATCCTCGCGTCAGCCGTGTTGACGCCCGCGCTGGCGTCCGCCGACCGCGAGCCAGGCGTCGGCGGGGCGGCGGAGAGCGGCGTCGCGGCGACGAGCCAGGTCGTCGTCCGCTGGTCCGCTGAGAGCCTGGGCGGGGAAACCGCGGCGGAACGCCGGGCGGCGCTCGACGATCGAGCACGGGTCGCGGCAGTCGGTCGCGCAGCCGGGCGAACGGCTGCGTTCGTCCGGGCATTCGGACTCGCCGGCACGACGGGCGTCTACCGGCTCGACCGGCCGCTGGGGCATGCCGCACCGGGCATCATCAGGAGCCTTCGCGAGATCCCTGGCGTCGTCAGCGCCGAGGCCGACCCGATCGCCACGATCGACGCCCTGCCGGACGACCCGTACGCAAGCCTCGAGTGGGGAGACCTCGGCCCCGCTGACGGGTCGGCCTACGGCATCGACGCCGTCGGTGGCTGGGGAACATCGACGGGGACCGGGACGGTGATCGCAATCCTCGATACCGGGATCCGGACCCACGCCGACCTGACCGGGCAGACGGTGGCGGGGTACGACATGATCTCCGACACCTTCACCGCCGGCGACGGGGACGGGCGCGACCCCGATCCGGCAGATCCCGGCGACTTCGTCACGTCGCAGGAGAGCGTGGGCCACTGCAGCGAGCGGAACTCGAGCTGGCATGGGACGCATGTCGCGGGGATCTCGAGCGCGGCGGCGAACAACAGGATCGGCGTCTTCGGCGCCGCACCCGCCGCGAAGCTCCAGCCGATCCGCGTCCTCGGCAAGTGTGGCGGCACCTTCACCGACATCGCGGACGCGGTGACCTGGGCCTCGGGCGGGGCCGTCCTTGCCGTCCCGCCGAACGCCACGCCCGCGGCTGTCGTGAACATGAGCCTGGGCAGTGACGTCACGTGCCCGGCGTTCCTCCAGACGGCGATCACCGCGGCGCGCGGACGGGGGACCCTGACCGTCGCGTCGGCCGGCAACTCCGGTGTCTCCGCGTCCCAGCACACCCCGTCGAGCTGCGACGGCGTCGTTGCGGTCGCTGCGACCGACAGTCTCGGCAAGCGCGGGGTGTTCGGCGGCACGACCTCGTCGAACTACGGCCCGGCCATCGATGTCGCGGCGCCCGGCGTGAACATCCCGAGCACGTGGAATCGGGGCACGACGACCCCCGGCACCGAGGCCATCGGGACCGGTAGCGGCACCTCGCAGGCCGCGCCGCACGTGGCAGCCATCGCGGCGCTGCTGCGCACGCTTCGCCCCACCGCACAGCCCGCCGCGCTGGAGCGTGCGATCACGTCGGCGACGACGGCCTTCGCGCCGGACGACTCGGCCCTCGGTTGTCCGACGGTCGGCTGCGGGTCGGGCATCGCCAACGCCCCCGCCGCCCTCGCCTTTCTCGCCGCCGCGGACATCGCCGCACCGTCCGCGACCATCACGGCGCCGACGAGCCCGACGAAGGCACCCTCGCTGTCGTTCGCCCTCGCGTTCGACGAAGGCATCACGGGACTCACGACCGATGACGTGGCGGTCGTCGGAACGGCGACAGGGTGCGTCGTCGGCGCGCCCACGGGGAGTGGCGCAAGCTGGACCGTCTCGCTCACCGGCTGCTCGGACGGGACGGTAACGCTCACCCTCGGCGCGCAACGGGTCGAAGACCTCGTCGCGAACGTGGGCCCGGAGACGGGCGTTTCGTCGGGCCCGGTCAAGGTGGACCGGACGGCGCCGACGTCCGCCGGATCGATCACGGCGAAGTCGACGACCGGCACGAGCGTCGCCGTCAAGTACACCGCGTCCGACGGCACGGGCGTTGGCGTCCGCAGCGTCCAGGCGTTCTACTCGACGAGCTCGTTCCTCGCCTCGCCGCAGGCCTGCGGCTCGGTCAGCTCATCCGCGGCGACCGGAACCATCACCTGCACGATCCCGGCGATCGACGCGACGTACCGGATCTATACCCGGGCGACGGACGCGCTGGGGACGACCGAGGCCGCGCCCGGTACGGCCGACGACACGATCGTGCGTGCCACGCCGCGCCCGCGCGCCGGAGTCAAGTCGAGCACGGCCGCGGATGGGGGAGCGGCGGGCGCGGACGACTAGGAACGGAACTCGCCGGGGCAGCCGCCGTCGATCGCCGCAAGCGTGTCGGCCATCACCGTCGCGTCGTTGTCCATCGTGTTGTGCGATGGGCCCGACACCTGGACGAAGCACGCGCCGCCGTCGAGGCGTGACGAGCTGTTCGGGACGTACTCGTCGTCGGTGCTGTAGATCGTCGTCCAGGCCGCCTGCCCGGGCGTGTCGTCGCCGCGGTTGAGGTCCCGGAGGAACGAGCTCGACGGGCACATCTGTCCGCCATACGTGGATGGCAGGACGCACGCGCTGTAGATGCCGTACTGCGGCGTCCCGATCGACACGTACGCGTCGACCTTCACCGGCGACTTGACGTACTTCGCGAACCACCGCGCCGACAGCCCGCCCATGCTCTGGCCCACAAGGTCGACGCTCCGCCAGCCGAGCTGCTTCAGGCGGGAGGCGATCGCCCTCGCGTTCGCGACGTTGTCCTCGCCCGGGAGGTCGATCGCGAACACCTCGCGATCGTGAGCCTCGAGGTACTTCTTCATGTCGTCCCAGGTCCCCGGGCTGCCGCGATAGCCGTGGACGAGGAGGACGGGGTCAGGCGCAGCGGCGTTGGCGACGCCGGCGAGCGTCCCTGCCATGGTCGCGGCGAGGAGTGCGGGGAGGAGCAACCGGCGGGTGGGCGACATCGTCGACCTCGATCGCGGGGGCGCGTGCCGACAAGCGTCGGCGATGGCGCGACGATACGCCGCAGATCGCGTTGGCGCCTTGCACGAAGCCGCCGCCACCTTGCACGAAGACGCCCCGTCCGGTGGACGGGGCGTCAGATGCGAGACGCGGACGATCCGCGCCGGTTCAGATGGGACGAGCCGAGGCGATGCCCGCGAGTGCGAGCGCCGCAACGGCGAGGACGCGCACGAGCGCGTCGAGGCGCGGGCGGGCCGTAGCCACACCAACCTCCAGTCCGGCAACCCGGCTGACTCGATCGATGACAGTCGACACCGTCCGAGTCCCGTGGCTTTGCGTCCCCGGGTCACCCCGGGTTTGCCCTTTTCGGCCAGCCCCGGAGGGCTGGGACGGCTCTCGCCGTCTGCCGACAACGCTACGCCGGCCGGAACGCTTTGGGGACAGCCCAAGCCGTCCCATCGGTGGGCCGTACCTTGGGGCCCGCGCCGGACCCGACCGTCAGGTGACGCTGTCCTCGTGGAGGCCGTAGCGGGGCCAGTCGCGCGTGGCGAGGCCCGCCGGGCGCACGCCGGACGCGGCCGCCATCGGCGCGCGCCTCACGGCTCGGGTGAGGGCCCGATCGGAGGCGAGGCGTCGCGCTCGCTCACCGCCGGCAGCGACACTCGCAACCGGATGACGGAGTGATGAGCCGACCCGTGCGAGCCGGCCCCCGGGCCGCAGATGGGGTTCGCCGCGCCAGAGACCCATGGCTCAGCGCTGCTTCAGTGTCGTGGCAGGCATCGGAAGCCTCCTTGCCGGCCGCCATCGCGACCTGCTCGCAGCATCCACCGCTCGCCGCGACGTGTGCCCGTCCATTAGGGCCGGCAGGATCGAACCGGCGTTGCAACCGGCCTCGCCGAGCCGGGCATGAACGCCCGTTCTCGCTCCCGGCGCGCACGACGAGGCCCAAGGGTCGTCGGGACGCCGACTCTGCGCAGGCCGCCATCAAACCGGACACGGGCTGACCGGTTTCCGCGAGAGACTGGACGCAACACCACGCCGTCTCCCCTGAAGGAGGTCCTGCATGCCGACCGCTCCGATCATCCTCGTCCCCGGCTTCTGGCTTGGCGCCTGGGCCTGGGACGACGTCGCCGCACGGTTGCGTGCGGATGGCTTCGATGTCACGGCCCTGACCCTCCCGGGCATGGAGTCCAGGGACGCGGACCGGTCGAACGTCGGGTTCAAGGACCACGTCGACGCGATCGTCGGCGCGCTGGAGACGAAGGACGAGCCAGCCGTGCTCGTGGTCCACAGCGCCACGGGGTTCACCGGGTACGCGGCGAGCGACCGAGTCCCCGACCTGGTCGCCGCGATGGTCTACGTGGACACGGCGCCGGGCATCCCACCGCAGGATGCGGCGTTCGCGGATGCCGAGAAGCCGCTCGACTGGGACGACATCGAGGCCGAGGAGAACCTCGACGGCGTGTCGGACGAGCAGAAGGCGACGTTCCGCGAACGTGCCGTCCCGGTCCCCGGCGGCGTGCTCCGCGACGCGTACCCGCTGACCAACGAGGCCCGCAAGGACATCCCGAGCACCCTGATCTGCACCGGGTACACGGCCGCGGACTACCAGAAGTACGCGAGCGAGCACCCGGAGTGGTCGTGGCTCGCCGGGATCCGGGAGCTTCGCAACCCGACCTGGATCGACCTGCCGACGAGCCATTGGCCGATGTGGTCGAAGCCGGCGGAGCTCGCCGGGATCATCGGCGACGTGGCGCGGACGGCCGGAGCGCCGGCCCGGACCTGACGCGCTGGTTCGGCGAGCAAGCGCGGTGGAACAATGGCGAAAGGCTATTGACAATAGCCATGAAGGCTATGTACCGTAGCCCTTGTCAAACGTCCCGCCGCGAGGACACCCCTGATGACCGCCATCGCAACCCCGTCGACCACCGCCACGTCCACGCCCGTGGCAACGCCGATCACCTCCGGTGCCGTCCGGGGGACGCCGCGTCGCTGGCTCCAGCTCGAGGGCCTGGCGATGTTCGTCGCGGGGGCCCTGGTCTTCGTCGTGAACGGCGGCCCGGTGCTGCTCCTGTTGCCGCTCCTGCTCGCGCCCGACCTCTCGGCGATCGGCTACCTCGCCGGGCCGAAGGTGGGTGCGATGGCCTACAACCTCGCCCACACGTGGGCGCCCGGCGTCGCCGTGCTGGGCATCGGCCTCGCGCTCGGGGTGCCCGCCATCGTGCTCGCCGGCGCCGTCCTCGTCGCGCACACGGGGATGGACCGCGCCGCGGGGTACGGGCTCAAGTACGCGACGGCGTTCGGGGACACGCACATGGGCTGGATCGGCCGCCGGCCGAGCCCGGCCCCGGCCGCGTGAGCCCCTCCCCAGCCCGGACGAGCGAGGCCGCGATCGTCGAGGCAGGCCGCGACCTGCTCGAGGAGCACGGCCTCGACGCCGTCACGATGGCCGCCGTCGCGGCGCGGGTCGGCGTCAAGGCGCCTTCGCTGTACAAGCACGTGCGCGATCGAGGCGCACTCGTCGGTCTGATCGTCGCCGACACGGCGCGCGAGCTGACTCGCGTGCTCAATGCCGCCGCCCCCAGCTCGCACTCGGATCCGGAGCGAGCGCTTCGCGCGATCGCCACGGCATATCGCCGGTTCGCACGTTCGCGGCCCCGCGCTTCGTCGCTGCTGTTCGCGGACCTCGGGCCGGACCTCGTGGTGCCGCTCGACGACCTCGCGGCCGCAGCCCAGCCCCTCGTGGAGGTCACGGGCGCGCTTGTCGGCGTTGACCGGGCGCTGCCGGCGGCCCGGGCGCTGACCGCGTTCGTCCACGGGTTCACGAGCATGGAGACTGCCGGCGTGTTCCGGCTCGGGCGCGGCGTCGACGACGCGTACGCGACCGGCATCGACGCGCTCATCCGGGGTCTGCAGGACTGAACCCGCAACGCTCCCTCGGATGGACGGATCACCGTCCGATGCGTCACGCGGCACCCCCTGTTCGTGAGCAAGTCCGGTTTCACGTACCTGTCCGGGGCGAACCACGACCCAGAGACAGACAGCACCGGCACCTCGATCAAGGTCAACCGGCCGGGCTGATCCCCGCCTCGGCCTCGCACAACCGCACGTAGGTTGCGTTCGCGCGCTCGATGTCGCGGTTGATCGCCCGCTCCAGGTGCAGTCGGTCGGCGATCCGCATGAGGATGCTCGAAGGCAGGTCGTAGTCGCCCCTGATCGAGACCGAGGTGCACGGGCCCAGCCGCTCGAAGGTCGTCGTGTACCACACCGTGATGCCCGACCCCGCGGCCTCGTAGGTCACGCTTCGCGGCGGGTCGGCGGCGCGGACGAGGAACGACCCCGTGTACGCGATCCCGAGGAACCGGTACGTTGCGTCGTATGTCCGCCCGGTCAGGGGCGACGCCGGTCCGGTCGGCACGAGGTCGACGGCGGTCTGCCACTCCGTGACGCGATCCACGTAGATCCCGAAGGCGTGCTCCACGGGGAGCGGCACGGTGAAGGCCGTCGCGATCCGGAACGGCTTCGGCCGGTTGGTCGCGTACCAGACGCGGTATGGCGTCCCCTCCGCTCGCGCCAGCGGGTCCTGTTCGCGCACGATCGAGTTCGGGTAGTCGGCCTGCAGCGCGCGCTGGTACCAGGCGAGGGCATCCTGCGGCGGCAGCTCGGGTGGGATGCGCACCGCGATCCGCCGCGCATCCGCGGTGAAGGAGACGTCGTGGCGGGGGCTGACCTTGATCTCGGGCGGTTCACGCATGTTGAGACCAGCTCGCGTCGTCCGTAGGTCCCGGCACCGTAGTGGCCGGTCTCGTCCGCGGCATCGGGCGAATGGACCAGACCGGCCGGGGGCATGAACGAGCGGCTGGCGTGCACACGCCGCGCCCGGCGTGGAGACGCCGCGCCTGGCGCTCCTGCTACGGTCACCGCGTGGACACCCCGGCGATCGTCGTCCTGCTGCTCGTCGTCGCGGCGGGCGTCGCGGTCGTCGTCCCGTTCGTGTTCCGGGCGCCGGGTCGGGCGCTTCGGAAACAGTTCATCGCCCTCGGGTCGCTGAAGGGGAAGAGCCGCAAGGACATCGAGCGGGCTGTCGGCCCCGCGGCGCAGGAGACGACGCTGCCCGACGGCCGGACGCTGCTCCAGTGGCGCTCGACCGGCTACCACATCGCGCTCGTCTTCGAGCCCGATGGTCGATGCGTCGGCGTCACACACGAGAACGGGCGGCGGGTGCGAGGCCGGCCGACGGCGTAGCCGGCCGGGATCTCGCGGCTCGCGCCTGGGCTCCGTCTCGGCTCGCGTCTCGGCCTCGACGGTGCTCACGGGGTGAGCGGTTGGTGCCGTGCTGGGCACGACTCGCCCGCGCCATGGACGAACCGACGCCAGCCGACCCGAGCGTGCAACGGATCGTCCGCCGGCTGACCCGTCTGTGACCGCCGGGGAACGGACTGCTCGCGGGGTGGCCACCGGGCGCCAATCCCGACCAGTGACCGACGAGGAAGCACGTTGCCACCCGCCGAGGCCGAGCGTCGACGACCCGACGAGACGCAACCCCGGCCCGACA
>DATFQL010000221.1:0-3969 GCA_035264305.1 Candidatus Limnocylindrales bacterium
GCCTGGTCCTGCTCGCGGAGCCCCCCATCGCGCGCCATCGCAACCGACCGTCGCCGGGCCTCCCCGACGCCGCTCTGCTCCTCCACGCGGACCGCCACGGTCACCCCCGCTTCCACTTCGTCACCGTGATCCGCGTGCCGCTGCCGGGCGTCGAATCGATCGTCATCTCGCCGACCAGCCGGCGTGCTCCGCCCAGGCCCATCCCGAGGCCGCGGCCGGTCGTGTACCCGTCGCGCAGCGCGAGCTCCACGTCCGGGATGCCGGGCCCCTCGTCGCTGAACACGAGCCGGATGCCCGGGCCGCCCTGCGACTCGAGCCGTTCGAGCGTCATGCCGCCGCCCCGGCCGTAGTCCAGCGTGTTCCGGGCGAGCTCGCTCGCGGCGGTGACGAGCTTCGTCTGCTCGACGAGCGAGAACCCCATCGCGACGGCAGCGTCGCGGACGCGCTGCCGGGCACGGACGACGTCCTGCGACGTCCGGAGCGGCATCGTCTCGAGGGCCGGCGCATCAGCCACGCGTCGCGCGGTCCCGCGACCACACGCCGCCGAGCATGCGGACCCCGGCATCGACGTCGAGCGCGGTCTGGACGTTGGGCAGCGACAGGCCGAGGTCGACGAGCGTGATCGCGACCGCAGGCTGCATCCCGACCACGACGGTCTGGGCGTCGAGCACCCGCGCCATCGCGGCGATGCTGCCGAGCATCCGGCCGATGAACGAGTCGACGAGCTCGACGGCGGAGATGTCGATCAGGACGCCGTGGGCCTCGTGGTCGACGATCGCCTGCCCCAGGTCGTCCTCGAGCTGGATCGCGAGCTGGTCGTCCATATCGACCTGGATGCTGACGAGGAGCAGGTCGCGCAGGTGGAGGATCGGGATCCTGTCCACGCTCAGCTCCCGGATACCCGGACCACCTGGTACCCGGTGCGCTCGAGCGCGATCCGCACAGCGTCCGCGAGCGAGGCTTTCGTGACGACATCGCCAAGATCGACGCCGAGATGGACGATCGTCTGCGCGATCTGCGGCCGGATGCCGCTGATGATGCAATCGGCGCCCATGAGGCGGGCTGCCGCGACCGTCTTGAGCAGGTGCTGCGCCACGAGGGTGTCGACCGTCGGGACGCCGGTGATGTCGATGATCGCGAGCGACGAGCCGGTCGCGACGATCCGCTCGAGCAGGCTCTCCATGACGACCTGCGTCCGCGCCGAGTCCAGCGTTCCGATCAGCGGGACCGCGACGACGCCCTCCCACAGCTTGACCACCGGCGTGCTCAGCTCCAGGAGCTCCTGTCCCTGGCGCGCGATGATCTCCTCGCGGGTGCGGAGGTATTCGTCGGCGCTGAACACGGCCAGCGAGTCGATCAGCAGGGTGAGGTCCCAGGCGAGCGTCTGGAGCGTGGTCGCGTCACCTCCCGCAAGCGACGCGGCCCGGTCGAACAGGGGCTCCTTGAGCGACAGGACGAAGGTCGCGGTCTCGGCAGGCGAGAAGCCGGCCTGCGCGCGCGAGCGCGACAGGTCGCGGAGGTATCCGCGGACCGGCTCGTACGCCTCGGCGCGGATGTCGACGTTGCCCTCGCTGCCCAGCGCCGCGGCGAGGACGGCAAGGAACGCGCTGGAGTCCCGGCGCAGATCCTCGAGCGAGATCAGGTCGCTGCGGACGCCTGCCCGCTGCTGGAGGTCGAGCCACCGCTCCAGGAGATCGGCCCGATCATCGGACACGAGGCCCGCAAGTGGACGCTGTGCGGACCGCGGCACGTGAACCTCCCGCTCGTGCCGGCGACCCGGGGCGTCCGCTCGTCAGGGTGGTCTCGTCGGCGCCATCGAGGATAGGTTTGCGAGGCGCCGCGGGCGTATCGGGTAGCGGGGGGGCGCGCGGCGCTCGCATTACAGCGGCGCGACGAAGCGTCACCCCGAGACGCGTCAGGTCCGGATCGCGAGCTCGATCGCGACGACGTCGCCGAGGGCGACCTGCTCTTCGCGACGGACCGCATCCTTCACCGGCACGAGATAGCCCCCGTCCCTCGGGAACAGCGACGTCGAGAACGTCGTGCCGCCGATGGTCACCGTGACCGGGATCACGCCCCAGCCGTACGTGGCGACGGGCGCGATCGCGTGGAGCAGCTCGCAGCCGTCGGGCGGCACGGCGACGTAGTGGTAGGGCGATGGACCGCGCCAGTAGACGAGCTCGCCGGAGAACGAGAGGCGGACGGACTCGGGGTCGATCACGCGGCGAGCGTATCCCGCGTCGTCGTCGTGCATCCCGCGCCCGGGCCGCGTCGTAGGATCACGCGATGGTCACGTCCCCACCGGTGCAACCGCCGTTCACCATCCGGGCCCGCGTCCTGACTCCCCTCGCCGCGGGCGGGACGCGGTACGAGCGTGACGGCCGCCTGGAGGTCGACGAGCGCGGCCGCCTCGCATCCGTCGGGCCGTTCCACCCCGAGCCGGGCGACGATGCACGGCCGCCCGTCGACCTCCGGCCGCTCGTCCTGCTGCCCGGCCTGGTCGACCTCCACGTCCACCTGCCGCAGCTGCCGAATGCGGGCGTGGGCGCGGGCCTCCACCTGCTCGACTGGCTCGAGCGGTACATCTTCCCGCTCGAGCGCGGCTTCGACGAGGCGACGTCCGAGCGGCTGGCGCCTGCCGCGTGCCGCGCCTTCGCCGCCTCGGGAACGACCACCGCCGTCATGTACGGGGCGGTCTACGAGCCATCGCTCGACGCGGCGTTCCGGGCCGTCGAGGCACATGGCATGCGGGCGGTGATCGGGAAGGTGATGATGGACCGCGGCAGCTACGACACGCGACTGCCGCCCGACACGATCCTCGAGACAAGCCTCAGGCAGTCGGCCGACCTGTGCACCAGGTGGCATGGCAAGGACGGCGGCCGCCTCCGGTACGCGTTCACGCCCCGATTTGCGATCACGTCCAGCCCGGACCTGCTCCGGGAATCGGCCGCGCTGGCCGCCGCGAGCGGCGCGTACTGGCAGACCCACCTGTCCGAGGACCACGACGAGCTCGACGAGGTCGCACGCCTGTTCCCCGACGCGATCGACTACCTCGACGTGTACGACCGAGCCGGCGCGTTGGGGCCGCGTACGATCCTCGCGCACTCGATCCACCTGTCCGACCGCGAGGTCGGACGGATCGCGGAGACGGGGACCGCGATCGCGCACTGTCCCGCGTCCAACCTGTTCCTCTCCTCGGGCGCGATGCCGCTCGCCCACTACCTGGGCCACGGGATCCGGGTCGGCCTGGGGTCGGACGTCGGCGCCGGGCCGGAGCTCTCGATCTTCGCCAACATGCGTGCCGGGGCGTACACCCAGAGCGGCCTGCACGTGCTCGCCGACGGGCGGGGACCGGAGCCGCTCGACCCGCTGGAGTGGCTCCGGCTCGCGACCATGGGCGGGGCTCGCGCGCTCGGGATCGACGGAGAGATCGGGTCGCTCGAGGCCGACAAGGAGGCGGACATGATCGCCGTCGACCCCCGCCTCGTGGCGCCGGTCGACGGGATCGACTCGGACGACCCGGCCGAGATCATGTCCCGCCTCGCGTTCCGTCCCCACGCCGACATGGTCCGGCTCGCCTGGGTCCGTGGGCGGGCGCTCGACGGGCCGCCGGGACTCGCCCCGGCGTGACGCGTCCGTCAGCTGCGCCCGCCGCCAGGCCGCGCGGCCGGTGACGCGCCGGGTCGACCTCCTGCTCGAGGGCGGGACGATCGTCGACGGCACGGGCACGCCGGGCGTGCCGGGACGGGTCGCCGTCGTCGGAGACCGCATCGTCGTGCCGGCTGCGGACGAGGCGGTCGAGGCGAGCCGCGTCGTCGACGTGACCGGGCACGTCGTCGCGCCCGGCTTCATCGACCTCCACAGCCACGGCGGGCTGGTGATCCTCGCCGAGCCGCGGCACGAGCCGAAGGTCCGGCAGGGCGTCACCACCGAGCTCGTCGGCGTCGACGGCAACGGCTACGCGCCGTT
>DATFQL010000222.1:0-4343 GCA_035264305.1 Candidatus Limnocylindrales bacterium
TCGTTCACGAACCGGACCTGGATCTCGCCGCTTGCCGGGTCCACCCAGCGGGACGGCTCGGGGAGCTCGTACGGCCTCCCCGTCGAGAGGTGCTCGAGCTGGACCCATTCGCCGGTCTGCACATCGAGGACTTCGAGATCCGGGATGCCGTCCTGGGGTTGGACGCAGCCCGCCGTCGCCGGATTGCACCGATCGGCCAGCGTCGCCAGTACCGGCTTGCCGCCCGGCATCCCGAGCTCGCCGCCCTGCGATATGGACACGAGAACCTTCTCGGCGCTGAACGTCCCCTCGAATGGGAGCGGGCGCCACGCGATCCGGGCGGTGCCCGTTCCGAGCTGGACCGACCACGGGTCGCGGCTGAAGAACGCCGCGTCGGTGTCGACGACGCTGCTTCGGAGGAGGTCGTTGGTGAAGGTCGTCGTCCCGCCGACGGTGAATGACAGCGGCACCTGGTACAGGACGTTGGCCACGTGCTGGACCTGCTGCCCCTCGATGGTCGCGGGGAGCACCGGGCTCGTGCCCCACGCGAGCAGCTGGATGCTGTCGCCGGGGAGGGAGAACTGGGCGCCCGTCACGGGGTCGAACGAGAGCTGGTCGATGATCGAACGCCGGACGAGCCGTCGCTGTTCGGACTCGTTGAGGCTCGAGCCGTCGAAGTTCATCGGTCCGACCACCTTCTCGGACAGCGGGACGCCGAGGTTCGAGTTGGTCGTGACGGCGAAGTCGACGTCGATGGATCCGCCGGCCGGGATGTCGTCGAGCATGGCCGCCGCGGACCCGAGGACGAGTGCCGGCGACTCGAGCGTCTCGGCGGAGCCGTTGGTGATCGTGCCGCTGATCCTCCCGTCGCCGAGACGGAGCGTCGCGTCGACGACGGGTCCTGTCGCGCTCCCCTCGGCGCGAACGGTGCGCAGCGAGCCGAAGCCCACCTCGAGGTCTCGGACGCGTGACGGCGTCCCCTCGAGCACGTCGAGGCCGGCGCCGGTCCCGCCGCCGAAGACGTCCCCGTTCATCGGCGTCGCGAGGAGGGAGTCGCCGTCGACCCGTAGCTGGAAGGTCGCGCGATTGGGGCTGAAGATCCCGAGGTACGTCTGCGCCGTCGCCTGGTCCGTTCCCGGTGCACCACGGACGATCGCGACCTGGTGGACGATGACGTCCGAGCCGCGAAGGAGCGATCCGATCCCGAACGCGCCGATCGTGAACACGCCGATCAATGCCGGGACGGTGATCCATGCCCATTCGCGGCGATCGAGCCGGCTGAGGATCAGGTAGTTCACGGGGCCGACGAGGATGATGTAGCCCAGCAGCAGCACGAGCAGCCCGGTGATCGGCGGGAGCGCGAGGCTCGGCAGGTTGGCGACGGCGCCCACGATCTGCGAGTCGTCCGACAGCGAGACGGTCCCGGCCGAGCGCTGCGGAAGAAGCTTCTTCCACATCGGCCCGTCCCAGTCGTCGCCCTTCGCGATCCAGGAGGTGGTCGGGTCGAACCCGAGCAGGGTGATCGCACCGGCGCCGTACGTCAGGTCGGCGGCGACGACCCGATCGCCGGACGCGGCCAGCGTTCGGCCCTTGCCGGCGTCGCCCGCGTATGCGGCGACCGTCACGGCGTCATCGGGCACGCCGCCGAGGACCGGACGGATGGAGGCGGGATCGACGTCGAGCAGGGTCGTCGGCCGGTAGGGGAGCAGGTCGTCGGGCAGGGCCGCGAGCGAGTCGGCACCGGCCGTCCCGCCCACGATCACGAGGCGGCCGCCGCCGGCGATCCAGGTCCTGAGGGCGGCGAGCTGGGCGGTCGTGAGCCCGGCGGTGTCGGTGTCCTGCCAGATCAGGCGGTCGACCGCGGACCAGGCCTGGATCCGCTCGGGCAGGTCCGCCGGCGTGAGCGTGACGATGACGGGCTGCATCCCGTTCTGGTTGGGCAGGAGCTCGAGCTCACCGACGATCTTCGCGGGATTCTCCGCGATCACTCACCACCAGCTGCGTCTGGTCGTGCGCGGCGATGGCCACGGGTGCCTCGGCGATGACCGACTCGCCGTTGACGAGCTGGACCTTCATGTTGCCGCCGAACGAGGGCGGCAGCGCGTACAGCAGATACTGCTTGCGTGCCCCGGTCGCGAGCTCGGCCGGCGTGGAGAACCGGGTCCGCGAGTCCGCGCCGCCCGTGATCCGGAGCTCCCCGGTCACCGTCGGGCCGGCGTTCTCGAGATCCACCGCGATCGCGAACCAGGACCCCGTCCTAACGTGCCCCTGGAGCAGCGCGTGGGCGGTCATCGTGAGGCCGTCAGCCGCCGCGACGGGGGCGGCCGCGGCCGGCAGCAGGCTCAGCAGGACGAGGGCCGCCGCAGCGAGGCGGACCAGGTGACGTGACGGGTGGCTCGCTCGGGGCACGGACACTCCGGCTGGGGCGGTGTGATCGGACCAACGACGCCCCGGCTCCGGGAAAAGTTGCACGCGCCTGGTCCCCCCAGCGTGACGGCTTCGGGCGCGGCGCCACCGGGTGGCCGTCCGACGGCGCCTATCGTACGATGCTCGCGCCCCAACACCTGTCGCGACGGCCGTCGAGGCTCGCGCCCGGCCCCGCGACCGTTCGAGGAACCCGTGCCCCAGATCCGTCCCTTCCGCGCGCTGCGCTACGACCCCGCCATCGTCGGCGACCTCGGCGCCGTGATCGCACCGCCGTACGACGTCATCGGCCCCGACCTGCGGCAGCGGCTCCTCGATCGCCACCCCAGGAACGCCGTGCGCCTCGATCTCCCCACTGCGGAGCCGACGGACGCCGATGTCGACGACCGATATCGGCGGGTCGCGCGCACCCTGGCGGCGTGGCGCACCGACGGAACGTTGCGCAAGGACCCGCGGCCCGGGGTGTACGTCTACGAGCAGGCATACCGCGTGCCCGGGACCGACCTCGAGCGCACGCAGCGCGGCTTCTTCGCGCGGCTGCGGATCGAGCCGTTCGAGCCGGGCGGCACCGTCCTGCCCCACGAGCGAACGCTGTCGGGCCCCAAGGAGGACCGCTACAAGCTGCTGCGGGCGACGGGGATCAACACCTCGCCGGTCGTGGGGCTGTACGAGGACCCGACGAGGCGCGCGTCGAGCCTGCTCGCGGCTGCGGCCGCGACGACGCCGCTCGCGGATGTCACGGACGACGACGGCGTCCGGCACCGCCTGTGGCTCGTCACCGACGACGAGGAGGACTCGACGGCACGGTCGCTCGCCGAGATTGCCGGCGCGGGTCCCGTGTACATCGCGGACGGCCACCATCGCTACGAGACCGCGCTTCGGTACCGGGACGAGCGGCGCATGACCCGCTCGTGCGAGGAGGACCCGCCGTTCGACTACCTGCTGATGCTGTTCCTCGACGCCGCGGCCGAGCTGACGGTGCTGCCGACGCATCGGGTCGTGCGGAATCTCGGCGACGCGGCGGTGACCGAGCTGCCGGTCGGCCTCGGGCGGCTGTTCACCGTCACCGGCGTCGATCGAGACTCGCTCGTCGCCCGGTTCGAGGCGGCCGGCGAGCTCCACGGCGGGGACGGACGGTTCGGGCTCGTGACGCGCGGCGGGGCATGGCAGCTCGAGGCACGGCGGGAGGCATTCGCGGGCCTGGTTGCCGACGGCGGCGCCGGAGTCCGGGCGCTCGATGTGACCCTGCTCGCGGCGGCACTCGACGAGCTCCTCGGGATCGATGCCGCCGCCGTCGCCGACGGCGACCGGATCATGTATTCAAAGTCGGCTCGCGAGGCGGCCCGGCTCGTGGACGAGCGCGCGGACGGCGCCGACGCCGCGTTCCTCCTCGAGCCGACGCCCGTGTCCTCGATTCTCGAGGTCTCCCGGGAAGGCGACGTCATGCCCCAGAAGTCCACCTACTTCTACCCCAAGGCGTTCACCGGCCTCGTGCTGAACCCGCACGAGTGGTAAGCAGGAGCAGCGGGACGATGACCGACCTCGGACCCACCGATCGCCTCCTCGCCCGGACGCCGCCGTCGACCGGACGGCCCGTGCGCAAGGACGAGATCGAGCTCATCGAACGAGGCCTGTACGTCGAGTCCTGGCTGCCCGAACGCCGATCGCGCCGCAAGCCGCTGCTTTTCGTCCATGGCGAGCTCGGCGGGTCGTGGGTGTGGGAGCGCTACCTCCACCACTTCGCGGGTCGCGGCTGGGAGGGTCACGCGCTCAACCTGCGGAACCATTTCTGGTCGCAGACGGCGGACCCCGCGACGCTCGACGTCGAGTCCTACACCGAGGACGTCGTCGCAGCTGCCGACAGGCTCGGACCGAGCGTCGTCGTGGTCGGCCATGGCCTCGGCGGGCTGCTCACGCTCAAGGCGATCGAGCGGGTACCC
>DATFQL010000223.1:0-4864 GCA_035264305.1 Candidatus Limnocylindrales bacterium
TCGTTCCCGCCCCGGGCCCGTCCGCGAGGAGCGGGATCTCCTCCGCCGCGAGCGCGGCGGCGCCGGCGTAGGTGGCCAGGGTCTCGCGGTAGTGGGGGTGCACGCCCCGCGAGACGAGGATGCGCTCCCGGCGCGTCGCCCGGCAGGTCATGAGCGCCGCCTCCGCCGTCGCCGCCCCCCCGTCGTAGTGCGAGGCCGACACGACGTCCATGGCCGTCAGCTCCGCGAGCAGCGACTGGTACTCGAAGATGCTCTGCAGCGTGCCCTGGCTGACCTCGGGCTGGTACGGCGTGTAGGCCGTGTACCACTCGCCGCGGAGGAGCATCTGGTCCACGGTGGGCGGGCTCCAGTGGCGGTACGCGCCGGCGCCGAGGAACGACGCGAGGTCGACCCGGTTGCGTCCCGCGAGGGCCTGCAGCCGGGACGCGAGCTCGAGCTCGGGCTCGGGGTCGTCGAGGCGCAGCGGGCTCGCGCGAAGCGGCTCCGGGATGTCGTCGAACAGCGCGTCGACCGTGGCGATCCCGATCGCCTCGAGCATCCGCGCACGGTCGTCGGCGGTGTGCGGGCCGTACGCCATCTCAGCCTCCGGCGGTCAGCTGCTCGTATGCGTCGGCATCGAGCAGCGCGTCGACCTCCGCGCGGTCCGCGAGCTTCACCCGGAGCATCCACCCGGACCCGTACGGGTCGCTGTTGACGACCTCCGGGGTGCCGCTGAGCTCGTCGTTGGTCGCGGTCACCTCGCCCGCGACCGGCGCGAACAGGTCGCTCACGGCCTTGACGGACTCGACGACGCCGAAGGTCGCGTGCTGCTCGAGGCTCCGCCCGGCATCGGGGAGCTCCACGAACACGATGTCGCCGAGCTGATCCGCCGCGTACTGCGTGATGCCGACGACCGCCTCGTCACCCTCCACGCGGATCCATTCGTGATCCTTCGTGTAGCGGAGCTCCGCGGGGACCATCTGGGCGGTTCCTCCTCGATGCCGCGCGTCCTGCAGGCCGCCGACGGCGATGCTGGCGATGAGTCATGGGCGAGGACGTCAGGCGGGACGGGTGTAGAAGGGCAGCGGCACGACCTCGGCCGCGACCCGTGCGCCGCGGATCTCGACGGCGAGCATCGTACCGGGTTCGGCATGGGCCGGAGCGACGTACGCCATCGCGATCGCCTGGCCCAGCGTCGGGGACATCGTTCCCGAGGTGACGACGCCGGTCGGACCCGCGTCGTCGAGGACCGGGTATCCGTGCCGGGCGATGCCGCGGCCGCGGAGCACGAGCCCGACGAGGCGGCGGTCGACGCCGTCCCGCGCGACCTTCTCGAGCGCGGCTCGCCCCACGAAGTCGTTCGGCTTGCCGAGCTTGACGACCCGCCCGAGCCCTGCCTGGTACGGGTTCGTCCGGCGGTCGAGCTCGTTGCCGTACAGCGGCATCCCCGCCTCGAGCCGGAGCGTGTCCCTGGCGCCGAGGCCCACCGGCACGAGGCCGTGCGTCCGGCCGGCCTCGAGGATCCGGTCCCAGGCGTCGCCGGCCTCCGCGACGTCGATGAACAGCTCGAAGCCGTCCTCGCCCGTGTACCCCGTCCGCGCCACCTGCGCGTGCACCCCCGCAACCTGACCCTCCGCGACCCCGTAGTAGCGGATCGTGGCGAGGTCGAGGTCCGTCAGCGGGCCGAGGATGTCGAGGCTGCGCGGCCCCTGGACGGCGACGAGGCCCGTCGCGAGTGACCGGTCATCGAGCACGGCACGGAAGCCCTCGAGCCGCTCGGCGAGCGCATCGGACACGACCTTCGCGTTCGACGCGTTCGCGACGACCATGAACCCGTCCTCGGCGAGCCGGTACACGATGAGGTCGTCGAGGATTCCCCCGTCGTGCGCGACGAGCATCGAGTAGTGGGCGCGGCCGACCGCGAGCGACGGGGGGTCCGAGACGAGCGCCCTGGCGAGAGCCGCACCGGCGTCCGGGCCCTCGACCACGAGCTCGCCCATGTGCGACAGGTCGAACAGCCCGGCCGCGGAACGAACCGCGCGATGCTCCTCGAGGATGCCCGAGTACTGGATGGGCATCGACCAGCCCGCGAACTCGACGATCCTCGCGCCGAGCGCCTCGTGACGGTCCAGGAGGGGCGTCGGCGTCGGCGCCATGGACTCGACCTCGGTCACGCCGCGGTTCCCTCGCCGTCCGCGGCGTCGGGGAAGCTGCCGTCGGTCGCGACGGCGCCCGCTCGGGCGACGAGCGCCCGCTCGGTCTCGAACATCAGCAGCCGCGGGGCCTCGTCGAAGCCGATCCAGCGCACCTCGTCGAACTCGTGGTCGTGCCGGCCGAGGTCGCCGCCTGTCGGGACCATGAGGAAGTAGTGCACCGTCTTGTGGATGCGGGTCCGGCCCTGGACGAACCAGTACTCGATGGAGTCGAACGGGCGGACGATGCGCACCTCGAGGCCGGTCTCCTCGCGCACCTCGCGGAGGGCGGTCTCCTCGGTCGTCTCGCGCGCGTCGGGCGTGCCCTTGGGAAGGGTCCACGTGACGCCGTCGCGCTCCCGTTTGCGCTTGCCGACGACGAGTTGGGGGGTTCCGTCGACGAACCGGATGACGATGCCACCAGCGGAGGTGGCGACGGCCTGCTTCAGGCGGGCCACGCCGGCGCCACGGAGGAGCGCCGCGGACTGCCGTCACGCGAGTCGCTCGTCCACAGCATCGAGGACGCGGGCTTGGGGCGGCCGCTGCGGACGGGCCGGGCCGGGGCGATCGTGAGCGCACGCCACGGGGCGCGCACCGCGGTGAGCGGACCGAGGTCCGGGCGGCGAAGCTCCGTCCGGCGTGCTGACGCAGGAGTGA
Organism: Candidatus Limnocylindrales bacterium; assembly: GCA_035264305.1. Classification (GTDB taxonomy): domain Bacteria; phylum Chloroflexota; class Limnocylindria; order Limnocylindrales; family CSP1-4; genus CAIXZV01. The sequence goes on from DATFQL010000223.1 coordinate 2,829, forward strand.
ACGCCGTGGAGGGACGGAGGCCGAGCCGCCGCTCCCGGGCCCTGGCGGACGGATGAACGAACCGCGCCGGCCAGGCCGCATGCCGCGCGGCGATGCTGTGCTGCATGTCCGCATCCTACCCCGTCAGGGGTCGGGCGCAAGTGCGGTGCGGAGCCGTTCGGACGCTTCCGGTGACAGGGAGCCACGGCGATCCGCGATGACGAGATCGCGTGCGAGCAGCGCGCGGTAGACGTCGATCGCGCCGGGGGCGTGGTCCGCGATCGCCGCCCGATGCGCGAGGATCGTGCCGGCATCGCCGCGGGTCGCGGGTCCGGTCAGCGCGCGGTCGATGCCCAGCGTCCGGGCGTTGGCGACGGTCTGCTCGAGCAGCGGCAGGTAGATCGACAGCGCGCCGGCCTCGTCGAGCCCGACGCCAGCGGCGATCTCACGGATCGTGTCGAGCAGGGCGACGAGGCCGCCGGCGGCCAGCACCGCCGCCGCGTGGTACGCCGCCTTGGACCCGGGTGCCAGCCGGACCGGCACGCCGCCGATCGCCTCGGCCATCTCGGCGAGGTGCGCCGCGAGCTCGTCGTCGCCCTCGATCGCGATCGTCGCGCCGTGGAGCGCCTCGAGTGCCCGGTCCAGATCCGCGAACGCGACGAGCGGGTGGAAGGCGCCGGCTTGCGTGCCGGCGGCCATGGCGGGCTGGAGGACATCCGCCCCCAGGAGTCCGCTCGTGTGGATCATGGCCTGCCCGGCGTACAGGCGCAGGCTTCGGGCGAGCGGCTCGACCACGTCGTCCGGGACAGCGAGGACGACCAGCTCGACGTCGTCCACGAGGGCGTTGGCCTCGGCGAACGCACGGACACCGGGGACCAGCTCGCGAACCCGCTCGCGGCGGGTGCTGTCGCGCGATGCGACCGCTCCGACCGGCCAGCCCGCGCGCGACAGCGCGATCGCGAGCGCCGTGCCGACCGCCCCAGCGCCGACGATCCCCACGACCGGCTTGTCACCGGGGACGGAGTGGGCGTGGGGATGGACGTGGTCGCTCGCGTGCTCGAGCTCGCCGTGGCGATGCGTGGCCAGACCGCCGTCGGCGACGGTTGCCGCCACGCTTGCCTCCTCCACGGGCTCACCGCCCGCACCGTGCCGCGTGGACGCATCGAGGTCGATCCCGTGCTCCTCCAGGTCGTGGAGCGTGGCGGCCTCCTCCTCGGCTCGGCGCTCGGCCTGCCGGCGGAGGACCTCCTCGGTCTCGTCCCATGCCCTCATGGAGGTCCGCCGAGCGCGCGACCGGGCGCGCTGTATGCTTCCACTCGACGAGTGTAGCGAGCGGTCCGAGGGCGCACCCTCATCGCCCGATTTCCACGATTGGAGATCAGACCGTGTCCACGCCCAACGCCTTCGGCGCCCGATCGTCCCTCGGCGCGGGCCTGCCGGACCTCTACCGTCTCGATGCCCTCGCGGCCGGTGCCGTGTCGCTGGGGGTCGACCTGGGTCGAGCCCCCGTCACGCTCAAGATCCTGCTCGAGAACTCGCTGCGCCACGCGGGCGGGGGGATCGTGCGCGAGGACGACGTCAGCGCGCTCGGAGCCTGGCGGCCGGGCGGCGCGGGCGAGGCCGAGGTTCCGTTCATGCCCAGCCGGGTCGTCCTCCAGGACTTCACCGGCGTGCCCGCGGTCGTCGACCTCGCGGCGATGCGCGACGCGATGGCGGCGCTCGGCGGCGACCCGTCGAAGGTCAACCCGCTCGTGCCCGCGGACCTCGTCATCGATCATTCGGTCCAGGTCGACGCGTGGGGCGGCCAGGGCGCATTCGCGTTCAACGTCGGCAAGGAGTACGAGCGCAACGGCGAGCGGTACCAGCTGCTCCGCTGGGCGCAGACCGCGTTCCGCGACCTGCGGGTGGTCCCGCCCGGGACCGGCATCATCCATCAGGTCAACCTCGAGTACCTCGCGACCGTCGTCAGCGACCGCGGGGACGAGACCGGGCGGGTGGCATACCCGGACACGCTCGTCGGGACGGACTCCCACACGACGATGATCAACGGCCTGGGC
>DATFQL010000224.1:0-7153 GCA_035264305.1 Candidatus Limnocylindrales bacterium
GACGACGAGCACCACGGCGTGCTCCGCCTGGAGCTGCGCGACGGCGGCTACTCGTGGGCGTTCGTGGACACGGGCCGCCGGACGCTCGACGAGGGCGTGGGGCGGTGCCGGGCATGAGATCGCGGTTCCGCCGCCTCTCGAGCCTGATCGTCGCGCTCGTCGTGATCATCGGGATCGTGGCGCTTCCGTTCGTCGTCAGGCCCGCGCTCCAGCCGGCTGTGGACGTGGCGGAGGAGCCGGGCACCGCGTCGCGCGTACCGACCGACAGGCCATCCGCGGGAAGCAACCCACCGTTGACGGGCGAGACGGCGTTCCTCATCGCGGCGGGCGACATCGCAAGCTGCGATTCGTTCGGCGACGAGCAGACCGCGGCCCTCGTCGACCAGCTCGAGGGGACGGTCGCGGCCCTCGGCGACACCGCCTATCCGCACGGGCGTGCCGCGGACTTCGACGAATGCTACGAGCCCACGTGGGGCCACTTCAAGGAGCGGACGAGGCCCGTCCCCGGGGATCACGACTACGACACGCCCGGCGCGGCTGGCTACTTCGACTATTTCGGCGACGCGGCCGGGGCGCGCGGACAGGGCTACTACAGCTACGACCTCGGGGAGTGGCACGTCGTTGCGCTCAACAGCAACTGCCGCGACGTGGAGGGTGGCTGCGGATTCGACTCGCCGCAGGTCGGCTGGCTGCGGGAGGACCTCGCCGCAAGCCACGGCCGATGCGTCCTCGCCTACACGTTCTCGCCGCGCTTCTCATCGGGGCGGCACGGACCCGACGAGCGCCTGGGGCCACTTGTCGACGTCCTCCACGACGCGCGCGCTGCCGTGCTGCTGTCCGCGCACGACCATCACTACGAGCGGTTCGAGCCGCTCGACCCGGAGGGGTACCCCGATTCGGTGCGGGGGATCCGGCAGTTCGTCGTCGGCACCGGGGGGCGGAGCCTTCGACGGGTCACCACGCGGACGGCAGGGAGCGAGCTCGACTCCTCGAGCTCCTTCGGCGTCCTCCGGCTCACGCTCGCGCCGGGCGAATATGCATGGGAGTTCATCGCCGCCGACGAGGGCGAGTTCCGGGATTCGGGACACGCCGCCTGCACTCCGACGTGACCCCGGACTCGGAGGACGCGCCGCGTTAACGAACGCGCAAGGACAACGCCGCTGGGAGTGTCCTTTCCTCAATCGGTCGTCGGCGAATCTAGTCTCCCACCGCCGCTGAGGCGGCTCACCTCAACCCACCCCCGCTCCCCGGATGCCGATGTGGTGCTGCCCGGCGCGAGTACCGGGCCCCCTGGAGATGGCATGCAACGACACCTGGATATCGGGGTCGTCGGACTCGGGTACGTGGGGCTCGTGACGGCGACCGGCCTGGTCACAAGCGGCCACCGGGTTCGCGCGTACGACGCGAACGTCGAACGGATCGATGCGCTTAGGGCGGGCCGTCTCCCGATCACGGAGCCGGGCGTCGAGCGCCTGCTGCGGGGCCCGGAGGGCGAGCGGTTCTCCGTCCATCACGATCTCGGCGACGCGATCAGGGACGCCGATGTGGTCCTCGTGGCGGTCGGGACCGATGACGGCCGCGGTGGCTGGCAGACCGACACGATGGACCGCGCGCTCCGCGCAGTCGCCCCGCTCGTGCGGCGCGGCGCGGTGCTCGCGGTTCGCTCGACGCTGCCGCCCCAGTACGTCACCCACCTCGCGGAGCGTGTCGCGCTGATCCGGGGAAACCGGGGGATCGGCGTGGTCCTGAACCCCGAGTTCACGCGCGAAGGAACGGCGCTCAACGACTTCCTCCACGCGGACCGGGTCGTCATCGGGATCGCCGATGATCCGCACGGCACGGCGCTGGAGATCATGGAGGCGGTCTACGCACCGATCGACGCCCCGATCGTCGTGATGCGGGCGGTCGATGCGTCGCTGGCCAAGCTCGCCTCGAACCTGTTCCTCGCCACGAAGATCAGCTTCGCGAACGAGATCGCGAACCTCGCCGATCTCCACGGGGCGCAGGTCGACGACGTCCTCAAGGTCGTCGGGCTCGATCCCCGGATCGGGGCGAGCTTCATGCGGCCGGGCGTCGGCTTCGGGGGCTCGTGCCTCCCGCACCAGGTGACGATGACCGTGCGCGAGGGTGAGGCCCTCGGGTACAGCGCACCGCTGATCGCCGCGGTGGACGAGGTCAACCGGCGCCAGCGCCAGCGCCCGGTCGACGAGCTGCTGGAGCACTTCGGCGGCTCGGTCCGCGGGCGACAGGTCGCCCTGCTGGGCCTCGCGTTCAAGCCGGGTACCGACGACCTGCGCGAGGCACCGGCCCTCGACATCGCCCGGGACCTGCTGGACGCCGGCGCGCGAGTCGTCGCGACCGACCCGCTCGCGCCGACCAGGGAGCGGGCCGCCGCGCTCGCTCCGGGCCTCGAGGTGTGCGCCGATGTCGACCAGGCCGTCGCCGGGGCCGAGGCAACGATCCTCGTGACCGAGTGGCCCGAGTACTCGGCGCTCGACTGGCGCGGGATCGCCCGGCGGATGGCGGGGTCTCTCGTCATCGATGGCCGAAACGCGCTTCCGCCCGAGGCAATCACCGACGCGGGCCTGATCTATCGGGGGTACGGCCGCGGGGGGCCGCCGCTCGGCCGGCGCAGTGGCGCACGCACGTCGGTCACCAACGCACACGCGCTTCCGGTCGGCGTCGAGCTGGCCGCCACCACCCTCCACCGCCAGGAGCGGGGCGCCGTCGGCGACACCGTTCCGGCGTCCTGACAACCCGCGAAGGAGTCCAATTGGCGCTCGATGTCACCCCCGACCGCACGCACCGCGCGCGCCGGGTTCACGATCCCCGTGCCGGGACGAGGCACCGCGGGGGCGCGAATGAGGAGGGACACCGCAGCGTGGAAGCGCTGGAGCACCCTCACCTCAGGTCTGTCGCCCCCAACCCGGAGCCGCGCGTTGCGGCTGTCCAGCGCCAGCCGCTCGAGCTGCTGACGCCGGTCGAGACCCCGCTGCGATCCGGGCCTGACCGCGCCTATGCCGTCCTCAAGCGGGCGATGGACGTGACCGGGTCGATCGCCCTCCTGGCCCTGCTCGCGCCCGTCCTCGTTGCCGTCGCGGCGCTGGTGCGGCTCGACTCCCGCGGCCCGATCCTGTATGCCGCTCGCCGGGTCGGCCGTCGCGGGCGGGAGATCCACGTCCTGAAGTTCCGGAGCATGCACGTCGACGCCGAGCAGCGGCTTGCCTCGCTCCTGGCGGCGGATCCGTCGCGCGCCGAGGAGTACCGGGCGACGTTCAAGCTGAAGCAGGACCCGCGGCTCACACGGGTCGGGGCCGTCCTCCGACGCACGTCGCTCGACGAGCTGCCCCAGTTCGTCAACGTGCTGCGCGGGGATATGTCTCTCGTCGGGCCGCGCCCGATCGTCGAGGCCGAGCTCGACCTGTACCGTTCCATGCCCGGTGCCGCCGAGGCGTATCTCGCCACCCGCCCCGGCATCACCGGTCTGTGGCAGGTCAGCGGCCGGAACGACGTCACCTATGCCGAGCGGATCGCGCTCGACCAGGAATACGCCGCGACCTGCTCGCTTGCCGTCGATGTCCAGATCCTCGCGCGAACCCCTGCGGCCGTGCTGCGGGGCGACGGGGCGTACTGATCGAGCCGGACGCTTGTTCGGGGCTGCTCACGCGAGGCGCTTGAGCAGCTTCCGGAGGTGCCCGCTCCGACGGGCGCCGCGCAGGACCTGGAGCGCCGCGGCCCCCGCGGCGGTGCGGGCGCGGATGACCGAGACGAGCCCTGGATCATGGTCGGCGAAGCGGTACTTGTACGCCTCGTCCCCGCGCAGGAATCGATACTCGGTCACGCCCTCCTCGAGCGCCCGACGGATCGTGCGGCCGCGGATCACGAGACCGACGCCCTCGCGCGCGTACGCCGGATCGCGACCGCCGTTGACCGCCGCGTAGACGTCGCCATACCGCAGGTCGAATCTCGTCGCCACGGCGCGCCCGTCGAGCTCGAGGAACGCGAGCCGGAGCCAGCCTCGCTCGAGGGCGATGGGCGCGAACGCGCGGAGGAACGGGGCCATCGGCAACAGCGACGATGAGCCGTCGGACCAGCGCAGCGCGTGAAGTCTCAGGAACTCGTCGATGTCCGCGTCGAGCGTGTCGCGCGACGACGTCACCCGGAGCGAGACCGAGCCGCGCCGCTCCAGCGCGCGCTCGTCGTGTCGGATCTCCTTGCGCAGCCGGCTCCCCAGCCGCGACAGGTACCCTTCCCACCCGGCACCCGGATCGAGGTGCACGACCGGGAAGCCCTCGCGTCCGAGCTCGACGGCGCCGAGTGCCGCCGCCCACGGATAGTCGCCGGGCAGCCGCTCACCGACGAACAGGTCGTATCGCGTCGAGCGCTCGATCGCGGCTCGGAGCGCTGCCGCGAGGAGCGCCCGGTCGTGCGGATCGCCGATCGGTCCCAGCAGGTCTGCAGGACCGTGACCGGCGAATCGCAGCAGCCGTAACGGCCCGCGTCGCTCCTCGGCCAACGCAAGGAGACCGATCGTGTCGCGTGCGTCCGTGCGCACCCGGATCAGGCGCAGGGGTGGCCGGCCCGACCATCCGTGCCACGTCCGCATGAACTCCGGGGTCGCGAAGACGTTCCCTGACGCGGCCGCCGAGCGCGACCATTCGGCGTATGCCGGCTCGAACACGGACTCGAGTCGGACGGGCTCCGGCGCCCGGTCCGCGGGACCAACCCCCGCTTCGACGGCGTGTCCGGCGTGCACCATCACCCCCCGACCGGTGCCGACCCGGGCGTCGGGCCCAGCGCATCGGCGGCGACCTCGCTGATCCGGGCGATGTCTCCCTCGGCGAGGTACTGGTGCACCGGGAGGAGCAGGGTCGAGGCGCGCCACGCCGCCGCATCCGGGAACCGCCGGGCGTCGAGCGACGGATGCGGCGCCGACCACGCGTCGACGGCACGGATGCCGCCGTCGAGGAGCCGCGCCCTCGCGCCCTGCTTGTCGGCGACGTGGACCGGGAGCGCGAAAGGACTCGCGCCTTCGGGGAGGTCGCGGAAGCCTTCGGGCATCCACCGGGCGAGGCTGGCGGCCAGGCGGCGGTAGTTCGCGAGCCGCGTCTGCGCGACCGTCGACAGGTCGAGCCTGGAGAGCAGCCGGCGCGTCAGCGTCGACGCCGCGCGCCACGGATCGCCCACGCCGAAGTCGGCGGCCGGGTCGTATGGCGGTGGCGACCGCCGGGCGGCGATCGCCCCCACGATCGGGAGCGTCGCACCTGCCCAGGCGAGGTGGCGTCCGGCGACGCCGCGCAGCCCGAGGGACGCTTCGATCGGGCGGGATGCCGGGCCGCCGGTCCGGAGCGCGAGCGCCCCTCCGTCCGGCACCGGGACCGCCTTGTAGAGGCTGAAGATGGCGGCGTCACCCGCGCTGCCCACCGGCGCTCCTCGGTCGTCCGTGGCGAGCCATGCCTGGGCCGCGTCCTCCACAAGCCGGACGCCGACGGCGTCGCACCACGCGCGAAGCGGACCGACGCGGGTCGGACGCCCGAGGTGGTGGACGAGGTGCAGCACGCGGACGGCCGGCGTCATCGCGGCCTCGAGGAGCGGGGCGTCCGGGACGAGGAGGGGGCCGGAGTCGTAGAAGCGGGGCACGAGACCGGCGCGCAGATACGTCTCGACCTCCGAGCCATGGTGGTAGGCCGGCAACAGCACCTCGTCGCCGGCTCGCAGCCCGATCGCCCTGATCCCCTGCCACAACGCGTGGCGGCCTCGCTGCCATGTCCGCGCGTCGGGCCGGTCGAGAGGGAACGGCAGCGGTCCGGCCGAGGCGAGGTAGACCGCGAGTGGCAACGGCGGGATGACCGTCAGGCGGCGGGCCATCGTCGTCACCGGCGCGCGAGACGCTGGATGATGCCGCGCGCCACGGGCCGGCCATAGCGCTGGGCGGCCGCGTCGAGGGTGCCGGCCAGTGACGGCGCGAAGGCCTGGACGAGGAGCTGGGGCTCCGCGAGCTCGGTCCATTCGCGCTTCCACGGGTCGGCGTGGCCCAGGAAGTCGTAGCGGTGGAGGCCGCGCTCGAAGGCCCGCTTGAGCATCGCCTCCCGCAGGAGCATGCCCGGAGACGATGACCGGTACGACGGCTCGTAGCCCGTCTTCAGCAGGGCGTGAACACCCCCGGCCTCGACCGCGAAGTCGGCGGCGATGGCGCGGCCGTCATGGCGGAGGAGGGCGAGTCGCAGGGCACCTCGCGCATGGAGCCATGTCGCGAGGGTCCGATAGAACCCGAGCGTCGCGGGCGTAGCGGCGATCGCGGTCCCGCGCTCACCCTTCCAGCCCGACGCCTCGACCCGGAGGAACTCGTCCAGCCGACTCGCGAGCTCGTCGGGCTCGTGGGCTCGCTCCCCGACGACCTCCAGCTCGACCGCGCCTGTCCGCTCGAGTCCGCGCCGTCGTCGGCGCAGCTCGCGCACGAGGTGTCCGCGGCGCGCCTGGAGATATCGTCCCCAGTCGCCGTCGGGCTCGACGAACGGACACCGCTCCAGCACCCGCTCGAACACGTCCCGCCCGCCGCGTCGCGCGTGCCGTGCCAGCAGGTCACGCGTCGGGCTCGTTGCGGGGACGAAGGCGAGCGAGAGCCGGCGCGGAGCACCGGCGAACAGCGCACTGGCGAGATCCCGCGCCGCGTGCCTGTCCTCGGTCAGGAGCTCGAACGCCGGCGAGTGGTAGTTCGTGGGCGACCGGTGCTCGCCGGGAAGGACCTCGACGGGCGCGACGGCGCGAACCCGACCCTCCTCGTCGCGCACGGTGATGACGCGCAAGGGCCCGCGACCGAAGGCGTCATGCCACGCGCGGAGCCACCCGGGGCGGACCCACGGGCGCGCCGCCGTGCGGTCGCACAGCGCGTCCCATTCCGCGTCGGTGGCCGGGTTGCTGCCCACGTCTCTCCATCGCCTCGAGCGACGAGGCTACGTGGGGACGTGCGACGAGGACGCTCCACCCGGGGGCCGGCGCGTTGCAGCCCGCGCACGGGGAGCGGGAGGTGGTACCCCCAAGGGGATTCGAACCCCTGATCTCCACCTTGAAAGGGTGGCGTCCTAGGCCTCTAGACGATGGGGGCACGGGACGGCCGGAGTCTACCAGAGGGTCGGTGCGGGACCCGTCAGGC
>DATFQL010000225.1:0-4328 GCA_035264305.1 Candidatus Limnocylindrales bacterium
GTGAGCAGCGCGGCGATCTCCCTGCGGTGCTGATCGACGAGGTTCCGGATCCGGAACAGGATCTCGGTCCGCTTCGAGAGCGACGTCGCGCGCCACACCGGGAACGCCGCCTTCGCCGCGGCGACCGCCGCCGCGATCTCGTCCTCGGAGGCGAAGTCGACCCACTTCTCCTGCGCGCCCGTCGCCGGGTTGAACACGGGCCCCTGCCGGCCCGACGCGCCGTGGACGCGTCGACCGCCGATCCAGTGACCGACGGTGGGAAGCGAGGTGTCGGCGGAGCTCGCGGGCTCGGCGACCTGGGTCATGGGGCAAGATCCTCCTGCGGAGGGCACGCGGCCGGACTGATCCCGCCACTCTACTCCGGGTCGCGGTGCGAGAGCGCGAGGCGGTCAGACGTGCGGTCGTGACGCCGGATCGGACCAGTCGGGATCGGGCTCGGGGGCGAAGCGCGGCGCGTCCGGGCCCGACGGTCCGGAGACGCGCGACCCCTCGCGGGTGACGCCCGCGGCAAGGAGCACGAGGGCCCCTGCCGCGATCGCGACCGACAGCAGCTGGTCGATCGACAGGGGGCCGATGGCGGCGGGATCGCGCCACGTGAACGCGACGAGCAACCGGACGATCGCCCACATCGAGAGCCCGACCAGGAACGCGGCCGCGCCGCGGAGCGCGAACGCCCCCACGGCGAGGACGCCCGCGAGGACCGCGATGACGCCGATGGTCGCGAACGCCTCGTAGGCCTGGGACGGGTGCGAGGGCACGGCGGGCGCGAGGGACAACCACGGTCCCGCGCCGAGGTACGCCGTCGCCCACGGGCCGTCCCACGGCACTCCCTGGCCGTCACCGCCGAGGACCATCGCGAGCTTCCCGCCGGCGATCGCGAACAGGAGCGGCAGGATCAGCGCGTGCATCCAGCGTCGCACCGGCGCGTCGAGCAGCGTGGCGACGGCGGCGCTCGTCAGGGTGCCGCCCACGACCGCGAGCGAGAGCTGGTACCCGCCCTGGCCGACGTCGATGATCGCCGCGGGGTTCGCCGTGTAATACGGCATGTGGAGCAGCACGTACCCGATGCGGCCGCCGATCACGGCACCGGGCAGCGCGGCGACGGCGAGGTACAGCAGGTCGTCACGGCGGAGGTGGTTCGGGTGGCCGGTCACCGGGTCGACCGCGTCGGGATCGTGGGCGAGGTTGACCGGAGTCGCACGCGCCACCCGTGCGGCGAGCAGCAGCGCGACCAGGATGATCGCCGCGAGCGCGACCGTCTGCAGCCGGACATGCCAGTCGCCGACCTGGGCGATCGGGTCGAACGCGAGCTCGATGACGGGGGCGATCGGCAGCGTCAGCACGAGGCCGAGTCTAGCGGCCGGGCATCTCCCGCCCGGAGGTCACGACGGCAGGGCCGCGACCAGCTCCCGGACCGCGTCGACCGACGCGTCGAACGCCGTCCGCTCCTCGGGCGTCAGCTCGATCTCGAAGACCCGCTCCATGCCGTCGCGCCCGAGCACGACCGGCACGCCCACGTACAGCCCGTTCACGCCGAACTCGCCCTCGAGGTATGTGGCGCAGGGCAGGACCCGCTTCCGGTCGCGCAGGATGGCGTCGACCATCTCGAACGTGGACGCCGCCGGGGCATAGAACGCGGAGCCGGTCTTCAGCAGCGCGACGATCTCGGCGCCGCCGTTGGCGGTCCGCTCCTCGAGCGCCTTGACGCGGTCGGCCGGGAGCAGCTCGGTGATCGGCACGCCGGCGACCGTCGAGTAGCGGCTGAGCGGCACCATCGTGTCGCCGTGCCCGCCGAGGACGAACGCGTGCACATCCTCGACCGAGACGCCCAGCTCCAGCGCGATGAACGTCCGGAAGCGCGCGGAGTCGAGCACGCCCGCCATGCCGATGACGCGCTCGCGCGGGAAGCCCGACGCGTCCTTCGCGACGTGGCACATGACGTCCAGCGGGTTCGTCACGACGATGATGATCGCGTCGGGCGACGCTGCGGCCGCGCTCCTGACGACCCCGCTCACGATCCCCGCGTTCGTCGCGATGAGATCGTCGCGGCTCATCCCGGGCTTGCGCGGGATGCCGGAGGTCACGACGACGATGTCCGAGCCTGCCGTGTCGGCGTAGTCGTTGGTTCCGGTGATCCGCGCGTCGTGCCCCACGAGGGGGGCCGCCTCGGCGAGGTCGAGGCCCTTGCCCTGCGGCATGCCTTCGACGATGTCGACGAGCACGACGTCCGCCAGCCCGGCCTCGGCGATGCGCTGGGCGGTGGTCGCGCCGACGTTGCCGGCGCCGATGACGGTGACCTTGTTGCGTGCCATGGGGATTGGGTCGCCTCCGGTGGAGATGGTCGGGTCAGCCCTCGGCGTCGGGGGCCGGGTCCACGGCGGTCGGCCCGGCGGTTCGGACCGCCTCCGGGACGCCCGCAGCGTACTTCTCGAAGTTCGCGTGGAACATGCCGGCGATCCGGCGCGCGGCGGCGTCGTACGCGTTCGCGTCGGCCCACGTCTCGCGCGGGCGGAGGACGGTGTCGGGTACGCCCGGGACGGCGACCGGGACGGCGATCCGGAAGATCGGGTCGACGACGGTCTGCACGCCGTCCAGCTCGCCGTTGATCGCCGCGCGGACCATGTTCCGGGTGTGCGCGATGTTCACCCGCTCGCCCGTCCCGTACGGACCGCCGGTCCAGCCCGTGTTCACGAGCCAGACCGGGACGTCAAACCGGTCCAGGCGGTCCATCAGGAGCTGCGCGTACTCGCCCGGATGCCGCGGCAGGAACGGCGCCCCGAAGCCCGCGGAGAACGTCGCAGTCGGCTCCTTGACGCCGACCTCGGTCCCGGCGAGCTTCGCGGTGTAGCCGCTGATGAAGTGGTAGGCGGCCTGCTCGCGCGTCAGCCTCGCGATCGGCGGCAGCACGCCGAACGCGTCCGCGGTCAGGAACACGACGTTGCGCGGCCCGGGGGCGATTCCCGTCGGGTCGGCGTTGCCGATGAAGTGGAGCGGGTATGCCGCCCGCGTGTTCTCCGTGAACCGCTCGGAGTCGAGGTCGAGCTCCCGGGTCTCGGGGTACATGTCGGTGTTCTCGAGGATCGTCCCGAAGCGCTTCGTCGTCGCGAAGATGTCGGGCTCGTACATGGCCGACAGGCGGATCGTCTTCGCGTAGCAGCCGCCCTCGAAGTTGAACGTGTAGCCGTCGCCCCAGCCGTGCTCGTCGTCGCCGATCAGGCTCCGGAGGGGGTCCGCCGACAGCGTCGTCTTCCCCGTGCCGGAGAGGCCGAAGAAGATGCACGCGTCACCCGCCTCGCCGACGTTGATCGACGAGTGCATCGGGAACACGCTCTGGTCGGGCATCAGGTAGTTCATCACGGTGAACGCGGACTTCTTGATCTCGCCCGCGTACTTCGTCCCGACGATGATGATCTCCATCCGCTTGAGGTGGACGAGGATCGCCGTGCCGGTCCGTGTGCCCTCGGTCGCCGGGTCCGCCTCGAAGCTCGGCACGTCGATGATCGTGAAGTTGGGGACGAAGGACGCCAGGTCCTCGCGGGGCGGGCGGCGGAACAGGTTGCGCGCGAAGATGCTCGCCCACGCCGTCTCGGTGTACACCCGGAGGCTGCGGCGGTGGTCGGGGTGCGCCCCGATGTACATGTCCTGCGTGTACAGCTCGCGGTCCTTGACGTACTCCACGAGCCGGGCGCGCAGCCGCGTGTAGTGCGCCTCGCTGATCTCGTGGTTGACGTCGCCCCACCAGACCTTGTCCTGGCTCCACGGCTCGCGGACGATGAACTTGTCCTGCGGCGAGCGCCCGGTGTGCGTGCCTGTTCGCACGACGAGCGGGCCGTCCGCGGCGATCGTCCCCTCGCCCGCGACGATCGCACGCTCGTACAGCTCCGCGGTGGGGAGGTTGGCGAGCACGCGACCGCCGATGCTCGCCGTTGGGGATGGGCTCGTCATCGTCACGATCGGTTCACCTCGACTGGAGCGGACGGCATCGCCCGCTACGGTTCGTGACCGGCCGCGCGTGGCGGGCAGATGGGCCCGGGAGTCGGCTTCCACAGTCAAGGTTGCGATTCGGTTTCGCGGCATTGTACCGGCTTGGGCAACTGCGGAGGCAGGCAGCGCCGAACGCCGGGATCAGGCGAGGTCCAGCGCCTGGCCGAGGTCCGCCACGAGGTCGCCGGCGTCCTCGATGCCCACCGACAGGCGCACGAGCGCCGGGTCGACCGCGAGGGGCGACTCGGCGACGGACATGTGCGTCATCGCGGCCGGGATCTCGATGAGCGACTCGACGCCGCCGAGCGACTCGGCAAGCGTGAACAGCCGGGTGGTCTCGCAGA
>DATFQL010000226.1:0-4538 GCA_035264305.1 Candidatus Limnocylindrales bacterium
GTCGGCTACCCGACGCCGACCGAGGAGTTCGCGATCGTCGAGCGCATGACGAACGCGGTCGAACGTGTGAGCCAGGTCCTGTCGACCGCCGAGCTCGTACGCCTCCAGCGAGCCGCGGACGCGGTGTTCGTGGATCCATCGCTCTATGACTACGCGGTCAGGCTCGCCGTCGCGACCCGGACCCCCGGCCGCCTGGGCATGCCCGAGCTCGGCCGCTACATCACGTTCGGGGCGAGCCCCCGCGCCTCGATCAACCTGATCCTCACCGGGCGGGCCCTCGCGTTCCTCCGCGGACGGCAGTACGTCCTGCCCGAGGACGTGTTCGACATGGCCGCCGACGTCATGCGCCACCGGCTCGTCCTGTCGTACGAGGCGCTGTCCGAGGACATCTCCGCGGACCGGATCCTCGCCACGATCCTCCAGCGCGTCCCGCCGCCCGCCGTCCCCCTGCGAGAGCATGCCGTCGTCGCCGGCGCCTGAGCGCGTCCTCCAGCGCCTCGACTGGCACGTCGTCCGGCGGCTGGACGGCCTGCTCCAGGGCGAGTACCGCAGCCTGTTCCGGGGTCCCGGGGTGGACCTCGCCGGCCTGCGCCAGTACCAGCCGGGCGATGACGTCCGGTACATCGACTGGAATGTCACCGCGCGGACCACCGAGCCGTACGTCCGCCAGTACCACGAGGATCGCGAGATCACGGCGTGGTTCCTGCTCGACCTCAGCCCGTCCGTCGACTTCGGCACCGTCGGCGACGACCGGCTCAAGCGGACGGTGCTCGTCGACTTCGTGACGACGCTCGCCCGGATCCTGACCCGACGCGGCAACCGCATCGCGGCCATCGTCGACGGAGGCGACGGCCGGCGAACGATCCCCGTGGCGTCCCGGCGGACGGCGGTCCTGCGCCTGGCCGCCGAGCTGCTCGGCGAGCCGATGCGCTCGCACGCGCCGGCCACCGACCTCGGCGCGCTCCTCGAGGCAGGAGCGCGGACGCTCCGGCGGCGCTCATTGGTCGTCATCGTCTCGGACTTCATCTCGACGCCGGGCTGGGAGCGTCCGCTGCAGGTCCTCGGCCAGCGGCACGAGCTGCTTGCCGTCCGCCTCGTGGACCCTCGGGAGCGCGAGCTGCCGGACGTCGGCATCGTCCTCGTCCAGGACGCGGAGACCGGGGAGCAGCTGGAGATCGACACCGGCGATCGCGGATTCCGGGACCGGTTCGCGGCAGCCGCACGCGCCCGTGACGCCGAGATCCTCGCAGCGTTCGGTCGTTCGGCCGTCGATGTCGTGACGCTCTCGACGGACGACGACCTCGTCCGGGCGATCGTCCGCCTCGCGACCGAGCGCAAGCGCCGCAGGGCGGTCCCGGCATGACGTTCCTGTGGCCCGTGGCGCTCGTGCTCCTCCTGCTCGTGCCGCTCGGCGTGGTCGCGGCCCGCCGGCTCGACGCGCGCCGGCGACAGCGGGTCGCCGCGCTCGCGGGGACGTTCGCGCCCGTCACCGCCGCCCGATCGCCGCACCCGGTGCTCGATCGTCTCGCGGGAGCCGTTGTCGTCGCGGCGTTTGCCGTGCTCGTCATCGCGCTCGCGCGGCCCCAGGCGACCGTCGCGGTCCCACGCCTCGAGGGCACGCTGATGCTCACCTTCGACGTCTCGGCGAGCATGGCCGCCACCGACGCGGACCCGTCCCGCCTCGAAGCAGCGAAGGCGACGGCACGGGACATCGTCGCCCGCCGGCCGCAGGGCGTCGTCATCGGCGTCGTGGCATTCAGCAATGCGGGGATGACCGTCCAGGCGCCGACGCAGGACACCGCTGCCGTCCTCGCGTCGATCGACCGCCTCACGCCGACGGAGGGAACCTCGCTCGCCGACGGGATCGCCTCGACGCTCGACGCGATCGACGCCGCAGGGGCTGCCGCGCCCGCGGACTACTACTCGAGCCGAACGCCGGAGCCAACGGAACGGCCGACCGGCGCGGAACCCGGCTCGGACGCGGCGACGCTGATCGTCCTGTTCAGTGACGGGGAGAACACGACCGAGCAGGACCCCCTCGGCGCCGCGCGGCTTGCCGCTGACCGGGGGATCCGCCTCCTCGTGATGGGCGTCGGGACGACGGCGGGCGTGACCCTCGACCTCGACGGCTTCTCGGTCCAGACCCGGCTCGACGAGGCGACCCTCACCCGGCTCGCGGATCTCACGGCCGGCACGTACGTGGGTCCGGGGGAGCCGGATCCCGCCGGGGCGGTGTACGCCGATCTCGAGCGCCGGCTCGTCGCGCGGGTCGAGGAGCAGGAGCTCACGGCGCCGGTCGCCGCGCTCGGGCTGCTGCTGCTCGTCGCGGGGACGGCCGTGTCGCTCGCCCGAACCGGGCTCGTCCCGTGACCCTGCTGTGGAGCGAGCTGCTGGTCGCGCTTCTGCTCGTCCCGCTCGTGCTCCTCGTGTACCTCTGGGCGCGCCGCCGGCGGCGGCCGCAGGCTGCGCGCTACTCGAGCCTGTCGCTGTTCGCGGCGGCCGGCCCGCAGCGACGACGCTGGCGCCGTCACCTTCCGGTCGCGCTGCTGCTCGCCGGCATCGCGTCGACATCGTTCGCGCTGACGCGACCCGTCGCGGTGCTCGCGGTGCCGTCCAACCAGACGACGATCGTCCTCGCGATGGACGTGTCGGGCAGCATGTGCGCCGACGACATCGACCCGACCCGGCTGCGCGCCGCACAGGACGCCGCCTCGGCGTTCATCGTGGACCAGCCCGCGGGGACGCAGGTCGGGATCGTCGGCTTCAGCTCGTTCGCGGCGATCCTCCAGCAGCCGACCCGGGACGAGGACACGTTGCTCGAGGCGATCGAGAGCCTCCTGGTGGGACGTGGCACCGCGATCGGGAGTGGCATCCTCACGGCGATCGACGCGATCGCGGGCATCGACTCGAACGTCGCTCCAGCCGAGCTGGACGGCCGGCCCGGCTTGCCTGTGGAGCCCGTGCTGCCGGGCGCCTATTCGCCCGCGATCATCGTCCTGCTGACCGACGGCGCGAACAACGCGGGCGTCGAGCCGCTCGAGGCGGCACAGCAGGCGGCGGACCGCGGGCTGCGGGTGTTCACGATCGGCTTCGGGACGGACGAGGGCGGGGAGATCGGCGAGGGCTGCCGGCGCCGGTTGATCGGGAACGAGCCCGGCGCCGGGAACTTCGGCGGAGGTCAGGGCGGGTTTGGAGGCGGCGGGTTCCGGCGTGGCATCGACGAGGACACGCTGCGCGCCGTCGCGGACCTGACCGGCGGCACGTACTCGCCGGCCGGCAGCGCCGCGGAGCTCCAGGCCGTGTTCGAGAGCCTGCCGACGACGATCGTGACCCGGGCCGAGACCGTGGAGCTCAGCGTCGTGTTCGTCGCCGCCGGTGCGGCGCTCGCGGCCATCGCGCTGCTGCTCGCCCGCGCGTGGCGTCCGCTCCCCTGACGAAGGCGTTCGCCGGAACCTAGCGCGGCAGACCGACGACGCCGCCGACGACGATCAGCACCCCCACCGCGGCCCCGACCGCGAGGCCGGGCGTCAGCCACGGGCCGAAGATCGTCCGCCCGCCGGCCGCTCGATCGCGGCCGACCTGGAGGCCGTGGGTGTAGTGGGTCAGCGCCTCGAACGCGTAGACGGCCGGCGCCGCGGTGATCGAATCGACGAGGAACAGCAGCGTGCCGAACGCGAACACGAGCGCGGCGGCGAGCGGGATCACGAGCGCGGGCGGGAACGCCTCTGCGACGCCTGTGCCGTCCACGATCCGCACGACGACGTCCGCGCCGATCGACACGCCGAACAGGACGATGAACTGCGACAGGATGCCGAACAGGGCGACGACGATGGCGAGCCGCTTCCGGGCGCGCGCGAGCCGCACGGATCGCTGGATCGCCTCGAACGTCCCGACCTCGCCGAGGACGATCCCCGTGGCAACGTACACGAACGGGGCACCGACCAGCGTCCCGACGATGAGCGACAGCCCGAAGTTGATCGCCTGGACGTTGCCCAGGGCGAGCTCGATCGGGAGCTGGATGACGGCCGACACCGCGATCGTGACGAAGCCGACGACGAGGCTCGCCGCGAGAACCGTCCAGAAGCGCCGGCGAGCGACGGCGATGGACTCGCGCAGGCGCAACGGGCGACCCTCGGCACGGCCACCGATCACGGCGGTCGCGAGGACGCGACTCTCGACCGCCGCGACGAAGTACCCGGCGACCGCGAGGAACGTGCCGATGATGATCGGCACGTCGAGCGACGACGGCGCGAATGGCTCGAACAGCGGCACCGCGACGGACGCCGCGAGACCGAGCAGCACGACGACCGGCGCGACCGTGACGAGGACGAGGAGGCCGATGTAGAACGAGGCGGACCGAAGACCCGAATCGGGCCGGGTGAGCAGGTCGAGCGCGGCCGCGACGAGCTGGCGCGTGCCCAGTGGGAGGGCGAGGATCGCCTCGCTGACGGGCTCGGCGAGCGGTGTACTTGGGAACAGCGGGTCGGGCGGGAGCATCGGCCCGATGAACCCGCCGTCGTACACCAGGCGCGGCGTGC
>DATFQL010000227.1:0-2968 GCA_035264305.1 Candidatus Limnocylindrales bacterium
AGAGCGCGAGCCCCTGGTACCTGTGGGGCCCGTACCTCGCGGAGCGCGCGTGGGGGACCGTTCGGGAGGACTACAGCGCCGACGGCAACGCCTGGTCGTCCTTCCCGCATGACCATGCCCGGTCGCGGGCGTACCGCTGGAACGAGGACGGGATGGCGGCCATCTCGGACGTGCTCGGCCGGCTGTGCCTCGGCCTCGCGCTGTGGAACGGCGAGGACCCGATCCTCAAGGAGCGGATGTTCGGCCTCACGAACGGCGAGGGCAACCACGGCGAGGACGCCAAGGAGTACTGGTGGTACCTCGACGCGCTGCCGAGCAGCGCGAGGCTGCGCTGGCGGTACCACTACCCGCAGGCCGCGTTTCCGTACGAGCGCCTGATCGAGGAAAACGCGCGGCGTTCCAGGCTCGAGCCCGAGTTCGAGCTGCTCGACACGGGCATCTTCGACGACGACCGCTACTGGATCGTCGAGGTCGAGTACGCGAAATCCGGCCCGTCCGACGTCCTCATGCGGGTCAGGGTCCGCAACATGGCCCCCGAGGCGGCCACCCTGCACGTGCTGCCGACGCTGTGGTTCCGCAACGAGTGGTCGTGGGATGCGGCCGTGCCCCGACCGAGTCTCGAGGCCGATCCAACCGGCGCGATGATCGTCCACGCCGCGCACGCGCAGCTCGGGCGGTACGACCTGCACCTCGGAGCCGCCCCCGACGGCACGCCGCCCGAGGTGCTGTTCTGCGAGAACGAGACGAACGCGCCGCGCGTGTACGGCGCCCCCCCGACCACGCGCTGGCCGAAGGACGGCATCAACGACCACGTGGTACGCGGCGCGGCGACCGTCAACCCCGACCGGACCGGAACGAAGGCGGCAGCCTGGTACCGCATCACGGTCGCGCCCGGCGACACCGCAGAGCTGCGGCTTCGTCTGCGATCCGTCGACGCCGCCGCCGGGACGCCGGCCGCGTCGGATGATGCGGACCTGCTGGGTGCGCCGTTCGTCGACGTCATGACCGCGAGGGAGGCCGAAGCGGACGAGTTCTACTCCGGCCTGCGGCGCGCCGATGCAACCGACGAGGAGGCCATGGTCATGCGCCAGGCCTTCGCCGGGATGCTCTGGAGCAAGCAGTACTACGCGTACGACGTCAGCCGCTGGCTCGATGGCGACCCCGACGGCCCGCCGCCGCCGGCACAGCGGCTGACCAATCGGAACGCCGGCTGGCGGCATCTCGACGCCGCCGACATCCTGTCGATGCCCGACACCTGGGAGTACCCGTGGTTCGCCGCGTGGGACCTCGCGTTCCACGCGATCACGCTCGCCCACGTCGACCCGGGCTTCGCCAAATACCAGCTCCTCGTCATGTGCCGGGAATGGTTCCAGCACCCCAACGGCGCACTGCCCGCCTACGAGTGGTCGTTCGACGACGTGAATCCGCCGGTCCATGCCCTGGCGGCGCTCGCCGTCTGGGACATCGACGGCCGCCGGGACACGGACTTCCTCGAGCGGATCTTCCACAAGCTGATGCTCAACTACACCTGGTGGCTGAACCGCGAGGACGCGGAGGGCAACGACGTCTTCTCGGGTGGCTTCCTGGGTCTCGACAACCTGAGCGCCTTCGACCGCTCCCACCTGCCGGTCTCGGGCACGCTCGAGCAGTCCGACGCGACGGCCTGGATGTACGCCTACTCGATGGCGATGCTCCGGATGGCCGCGACGCTCGCGACGCGCAACCCCTCGTATCGCGACCTCATGACGACGTTCCTCGAGCGCGGGGTGCGGATCGCCGCGGCACTCAACGGCAGCGGGATGTGGGACGACACCGATGGCTTCTACTACGACATGCTCCGGCTGCCCGACGGCTCGTCGGTTCCCCTGCGGATCCACTCGATGATCGGGCTCCTGCCGATGCTGCCGGCGGTCGTCGTCCCGAGGCACGCGGCGGAGCTCGGAGGCGCGCTCGGCAAGCACTTCGCGCGGTTCCTGCGAACCACCGGGGTGACGGACGACCAGCTCCGCGACCGCGGCTCGCTTGTCGCGACGCCCGACGGCGACGCGATGATCCTCAGCCTCCTCCCGCCGGTCCACCTCGAACGCGTCCTTCGCGAGGCGCTCTCCGAGGACGCGTTCCTGTCGCCGCACGGCCTCCGCGGCCTGTCACGACGGCACCTCGACCAGCCGTTCCAGATCGAGATCGAGGGCTATACCGCATCGATCGACTACGAGCCCGGCGAGTCGAGGACCGGGCTGTTCGGCGGCAACTCCAACTGGCGCGGCCCGGTCTGGCTCCCCGTCAACTACCTGTTCATCGAGTCGCTCCTGCGGTGGGACGAGGCGCTCGGTGACGGGTTCACGGTGGAGCATCCGACCGGCTCCGGACGCCGGATGCGGCTCCGCGACGTCGCTGCGGACCTGTCACGACGGCTCGTGTCGATCTGGCTCGCGGATGACGATGGCAGGCGCCCCGGGGCGGGGGGATACGCGAAGCTGCGCGACGATCCGGAGTGGCGGGACCTGCTGCTGTTCTCCGAGTACTTCCACGGCGACACGGGTGCCGGCCTCGGTGCGTCGCACCAGACCGGGTGGACCGGCCTCGTCGCGCACCTGCTCGTCCGGGGCGGACCGCTCGACCGGGACCGCCGGGACGATGTCCTACGGTCCGCGATGCCAGCCGGCGACCCGGGAGCCAGCCCGATCGTCCCCGTCGCCGGACCCGCCGCCGGTCGCTGAACGGGGACCCGCGGGCCGGGTCCGGAGGCGTCGGCCCGGCTACCATTGACGCCCCGTGAGCATCGCGCCGAACGACTTCGTCCACCTTCACACGCACTCCGAGTTCAGCCTGCTCGACGGCCTCGGGCGGATCACCGATCTCGTCGACACGAGCGTCAAGCACGGCTTCGACAGCCTCGCCGTCACGGACCACGGCGCGCTGTACGGCTCGGTCGCGTTCTACCAGGCGGCGACGAAGGCCGGCATCA
>DATFQL010000228.1:0-8727 GCA_035264305.1 Candidatus Limnocylindrales bacterium
GCGACGAGTCGGCGGCTGCGGGCCTGCCGGACGAAGACGCTGCCGAGGACGACCTCCTCGACACCGCATGGCTCCAGCGGCTGCGCCGGATCAGCCAGCTCCAGAGCGCCCGGTGGGTCTTTCCCACGGCCGAGCACTCGCGGTTCACGCACGGCCTGGGCGTGATGCACGAGGCGGGGCTGTGGGGACGCGCGCTCTACCCGTCCCTGCGGACCTCGCTGCCCACGCTCGCCCCGCGCGAGTCCGTGCCGTCGGAGGGGCTCGTCGTGGAGACGCTGCGGATCGCCGGCCTCCTCCACGACGTCGGGCATGGACCGTTCGCCCACTTCTTCGACGAGCGATTCCTGTCGGCGTTCCCGGCACCCGCGGACCCACGGCGCGCCGGGGCCAAGGCGCTGTCCCACGAGGACCTGTCGCAGCTCGTCATCGAGCAGGAGCTCGGGGACCTCATCCGCGGCCTCCGCCGGGCTCCCGGCGGCGTTCCGGACCGCGACGCGTTCGAGGACGGCGAGACGATCGACCCCCGGTGGGTCTCGTTCCTGATCTCCAAGCCGCCCCTCGCCGACGGCTCCATGCCGGCGTGGGTGCGGACACTCCAGCCGCTCCTGTCGGGCGTGTTCACGGTCGACAACCTCGACTACGTCCGACGGGACGCGTACCTCACCGGCGTGTCGATGGGTCCCGTGGATGCCGAGCGCCTGCGGCGGTACACATTCGTCTCCGACCGTGGCCTGACGCTGTACGAGTCGGGCGTCGGGGCGCTCGAGATGTTCCTCACCGCGCGGCTGTTCATGCATCAGCACGTCTACCTGCACCGGACGGTGCGCGCGATCGACCTGGACCTCGCGGAGGTCTTCGCGCCATCGATCCTCGCGGTGTTCGGCGACGGCTCGCCAGCCGAGCGCCTCGCCGCGTTCGCGGACCTCGATGAGTACGCCCTGCTTCACCAGGCCGCGGGCTGGGCACGGGGCGAGCATCTCTCCGCGCGCCCCGTCGCCGGCGACGGCACGGTGACCCCGACAGTCGCCGATGGCTGGCGCGCGATCCTCCTGCGCCGACCACGGTGGCACGCCGAGCGCGAGGTACGCGCCGAGTCCGACACCGGCGAGTGGCCCGACGCGCTCCTGGCACAGCTGGGTCAGGCGGAGGCGGGCGAGGTTGCCATCGACCTGACCGGCATCGACGCCCGTCCGGGCGCATCCAAGCCGCCGACGCTCGTCGTTGAGGGCCGGGATGGCGGGGCTGGACCGAGACTCGCCGACGCGCTTGGCCGCCTTCCGGCGTGGCTGCTGATCGGACGCCGGTACCGCCGGCCCGCCTGATCGCGTCTCGCCTGGCCCGGGTCGTCGCTGCCACGATGCGCTCAACGAGTACATCGTCCACACCGGGTCAGGGGTGTACGCGGTCCCGGCCGGCGTGCCTGCCGTCGGCGCGGACGCGGCGCTCGTCGACGACGCGTTCCTCGGCGCGGCCCTGTTCGCGTAGGCGGCACCGCCGGCACCACGTGCGTCGCGTGTCCACCCATCGTCGTCTCCGGGCTTGCCGGCGCGTCGTGGGTCGCCACCCCGCGCACGCCGTATCATGCCCGTCCGCGCGCCCGTAGCTCAGTGGACTAGAGCATCGGTCTTCGGAACCGAGTGTCGGGGGTTCGAATCCCTCCGGGCGCGCCAGCTCGCTTCCACTACCGCTGAGCTGCGCGGACAGATCCCTCCGTCACCTCGCCCTTGTGCGCCGCGAACGCTGCGAGGACCGCCTCGCGTTCGGCCTCGGGCACATTGAACGCGTCGAGCGCCCGGGCGAGCTCGCCGGCGACGGCGTCGAACTCGTCGCTGGTGATCCGCAGGCTCCGATGGGCCTCCTCCAGGCCGAGGACGTCATGACCCGGCCGGGTCCCGCCGTACCTGAACGGCCCGCCGGTCACGTCGCACACCCAGAGGGTGCGCATGAACTTGAGGCCGGGGAGCCGGTCGAGCTGCTCGGTGTGCCACCGGCGCAGCTCCGGGTTCGCGGACTGACGGCCCGCGACGGGGTTGTCGATGATCGCGTCGCTGAAGCGATCGACGACCGCGGCGATTGCGAACACGCCGCCCAGCCGCTCGTACAACGTGGTCGTGTCCATGCCGTGCCTCCTGGTCCTCGTGTGCGGCGGTCCCACGGGCCTGTACGACCGGTCACGTCCGTCCGGATTGCGGGATGGATCGGCCGGCGTGTTCGAGCTCAGTCCACCCACGTGACGCGAACGGGCGTGTCGCCATCGGGCAGGGGGAGGGACGCCGCCTCTGCCTCGACGCTCTCGAGCTCGGTGGCGGTCAGCGTGCGCCACGGGTGCATGGTTGCCTTGGGTCCAGACCGCCGCCACGTGCCGACCAGCTCGCCATCGACCAGCAGCCCTCCCGGCCACACGGTTCCGGGCGGCCACAGCTCCCGCCGGTGCGTGGCGTCCGGGACGAGCAGCTCCCGGTCGCCCACCATCAGGTAGGGGTCCCCGCTCGACAGGAGGCGCGCCGGTGCCGGTCTTCCGCTGGCAGCGTCACCGAACGACGGCCTGTCGTCCGCGAGGATCCATGCGTGGCCGAGCGGCGTTGCGACCTCGGTGAGTGCCGGCCCGAGCGCCTCGAACGTCTGTCGGCCGCCCCGAGGCGTGATGCCCGCCCATGTCGCGAACGCGTGGGGCGTGGTCGGGCCGGCGACGTGGAGCCATCGCCGCGCGAGCTCGAGACGCGCGTCGAACGGGTCGATGTCCGGCGCAGGCACGACGCGGACCGTCGGCGGCCTCGCCCCGTCCCAGCGGATGAGCACACGACCGGTCGCGCCGGCGTACCGGAGCTGGTTCGGATGCCCGCCCAGGTCGCGACCGACGGCCGAATAGGTGCGTTCCTCGCCGCCAAGTCGAGCCTCGAGCGCGTCGGCGAGATCGACCGCCCGGCGGCGGCCACGCTCGGCGTCCGGGAGAGTGCCGAGCGAGAACAGCGCGAGATCCTCGGCGGCCACGACGAACACGCTGAACCGCGGTCCCCACAGTTGGACGAGCGACCGATGGTTCCAGTCGTCCGGCCGGACGTCCTCGACGCGAGCGTGCAGCGCGAGGACGGCGGCGCGCGGGACGCTGTCCTGGAGCCCGGCCCATGCGGCGCGCCGGAACGACCGCGCGCTGCGTGGGAGCCGTTCGTCGAGCGAGCCCATCCGGCGCCGGAAGGCGAGGATCGTCGCCCGGTCGACCTCGAGCCGCGCCGCCGATTCCGATGCGCCTCCGCTGGTCATGCGGGCACCGTACCCGGGCGGGGGGCAGGAGCTGACATGGTTGCGTTCCCCGATCCGCGGGCGGGAGCCTCGAGTCGGCCCGTCCCCGGGACCGCTGCACGTGGCGGTCGTTCCCGACACCTTGCCGCAAGTCGCGGCCGCCGCCGGGTCGCGCCGACGGCGGCTCGGCGCCGCCTACCCTCGAGTCGTGCCTCAGCTGCCGTCGCCCCTGTCGCGCATTCCATTCACCCGTGGACCGGATGACGCCGCGCCCGATCCGCACGCCGAGCGACTGCATCAGGTCGTCGTGGTGGGTGGCGGCTTCGGCGGGCTGACCGCCGTCCGCGCCCTGCGTCACGCACCGGTCGGCATCACGCTCGTCGACCGGCGCAACTTCCACCTGTTCCAGCCGTTGCTGTACCAGGTCGCGAGCGGCTGGCTCTCGCCGGCCGAGATCGCGGCCCCGCTTCGGCCGATCCTCCGTGGCCAGCCCAACGTCGAGGTGCTCCTGGGCGAGGTCGCGGACGTCGACCTCGCCGCGCGCCGGGTCGTGCTCGCCGACGGCGACTCGCTTGCGTACGACTCGCTGGTCCTCGCCCCCGGGTCGCGCGTCGCGCTGCCGGCGGCGCTCGCGGAGTCAGGGGTGCCCGGGCTGAAGACGCTCGAGGACGCCGTCGACATCCGCCGCCGGGTCCTGCTCGCGTTCGAGGCAGCCGAGCGCGCGCGCCGCGGCGACGAGCCGTCGCGGAGCGCCTGGCTGACGTTCGTCGTCATCGGCGGCGGAACGACCGGCGTCGAGCTGGCCGGCGTCCTCGCCGAGCTTGCGCGGGACGTGCTGCGGGGCGACTTCCGTCACTTCGATCCGGGACGTGCGCGGATCATCCTCGTCCACGGGCGCGACCGCGTGCTTCCCGAGTTCGACCCGGCGCTGTCGGCTTCGGCCGCGCGCGACCTTGCGCGCCTGCGGGTGGAGATCGTCACGGACACCCGCGTCGCGCAGGTCGACGAGTCCGGCGTGATGCTCCGCTCGACGGCCGACGGAACCGAGCGACGCATCGAGGCACGCACGGTCCTGTGGGCAGCCGGCGTGCGACCGGTGGACCTCGGCGAGCGAGTGTGCTCGGGGGCGGGCATCGAGCCAGTCGACGGCCTCGTCCCGGTGGACGCCACGCTCGCGCTGCCCGGGCACCCCGAGGTGTACGTGATCGGAGACCTCGCGGCCGTGACCCACAACGGCGAGCCGCTCCCCGGCGTCGCTCCGGTCGCCATGCAGGGTGGCCGGCACGTGGCGCGGGCGATTCGCGCCCGCCTCGCCGGCAAGCCGGCGCCCCGCTTCCGGTATCGGGACCGCGGCCTGCTCGCCACGATCGGCCGCGGTGCGGCGGTCGCCCAGCTCGGGCCGCTGCGGTTCGACGGGTTCCTCGCGTGGATCATCTGGATCTTCGTCCACCTCATGTATCTCGTCGAGTTCCAGAGCCGCGTCGTCGTGGTCCTCCGATGGACGTGGGACTTCTTCCTCCACCAGCGTGGCTCGCGCCTGATCACGGGGGTGACAGGCCTGGGACCGGGAGCGGATCGGGTGGCCGCGGACGCGGCTGTGGGTCGTGCCGGCGCGCCGACGACACAGAGCGTGGTGCCGGCACGTCCCGCGGCCGGTGATGCCGGGCGCGCCGGACGCCGGACGCCCGCCGGCCGTCGCACTGGCGATCGCGACCGGCTGCGTGTGGGCACCCTCGGCCGTCGCCGGTAGCGATTCCACCGGGACCTTCGGGGTGACGTCCGGCACCGCCGGCGGCGCGGGAGGGCCCAGGCGCGCACGGCCGGAATCGGCGCTAGTACCAACGGCCCGCTGCGCGACAGCCCGCCGTCGCGTATCCCTAGCGGTGCATGCACGACGGTTCCCGATCCATGTCCGGCGCGGCGCGCCCGCGCGCCCGTGCAGCCGCGCGCGAACTCGCCAGGTCCGGCGGATGCGCGTGAGGGTTGCCGGCCGCGGGCCGGATCCCGACGCTCCGCTACTCGCGATCGAGCGTCGAGCGGCGCTGCTCCCGGTCTACACCGCCGCGACCGTGGCGGCCGGCCTGGCGGCGCTCGTCGTGGTCACGCTGCTGGCGACGCTGCCGGCCGCGATCGCCGTGCCCGGTGTCGGTGCGCCGTGGGCGGGCGTCGCGGGCATCGCGCTGTGGACCGTGTTCGGCCTCGCCGGGTCGATCAGGGTCGTCCGCGGCCCGTCCGGACACGGCGTCCTCACGTTCCACCTGCCGTTCATCGTGGCGGCGATGGTCCTCGGCGGTCCGATCGCGGGCGGCTGGGTCGCGTTCATTGCCTCGTTCGAGCGCCGCGAGCTGCGCGAGATGCCGTGGTACGGAGCACTCGCCAACCACGCCGGGCTCGCCCTTGCCGCGATCCTCGGCGGCCTCACCGCGCATGCGACCGTCGCGACGGCCCAGCGCCTCGGCCTGCCGGGCGGTCTCGGCCTCACGCTCGTCGGCGCCGCGGTGGGGACCCTTGTGCTCGCCGTGGTGCAGACCGGGCTGGCGGCGGGCGTCATCGTGCTCCGCGACGGCCTCACCCTGCGCGAGACGCTCCACGTGTTCGACCGATCGTTCCGAGGCACGCTCATCGCGGAGACCGTGCTCGGCTGGGTGTTCGTCGTCACCTGGGTCGCGGTCGGCTGGTGGGCACCCGTCCTGTGCGCCGCGCTCGTCCTCGCCCTGTGGCGGACCAACGCCGCCGAGGCCGAGCGCGACCGGGACGAGCTGACAGGCCTGCTCACCGCGCGGGCGTTCGCGGTCCGGGTCGCGGAGGCCGCCCTCCGCGGTCGTCGCGGCATCGAGGGCTCCGCGTACGTGTTCCTCGACCTCGACGGGTTCAAGCAGGTGAACGACGGGCCGCGATCGCACGCCGTGGGCGACGAGGTGCTCGCCCAGCTCGGCGAGCGACTCCGGCGTGCCATCCGGGTCACGGACGCAGCCGGGCGGCGGGGTGGCGACGAGTTCATGGTCCTGTTCGTGGGCGTCAGGGACGAGGCGACGGGCGTGTCGCTCGCCGAGCGAGTCCACACGCTTGTGACGACGCCGTACCAGACGAGCGACGGCGAGAAGGTCGTCGGGGCGTCGGTCGGCGTCGCGCTAGTCGTTCCGGGCGAGCGTGATTTCGAGCCTGACCTGCGCCGGCGCGCCGACAGCGCGATGTACGTGGCGAAGGGCGGAGGAGGCGGCGTCCGGGCATGGCAGGAGCCGCCCCCCGACCAGAAGCCCGAGCCCGAGCCCGCCGCCTAGAGCGGCGCGAGCATCCGTGCGCCGTTCGCGATGACCGCGACGTTGGAATAGGCGCCGACGAGCCCGGCCACGACCCCCGCCGTCGCGATCGCGCCCGCCGCGAGCGGATACCGTGCCGCGAGGACGGCGAATACCGAGACCACCAGGACGACCAGCGCCGCCTTGGCCGCGACCATCCCCGCCAGGTCACCACCTGCCGCGAGCGTCGCCACGAACGGGTTGGCCTCGACCCGGATGCCGTTGTCCCGGACCATCCGCACGAACGTGAGGGCGTCCGCCCCCTGCGCGACCCCGACCGCGAGGAGCATGCCGGCGCTGGCGTTGGGGAGCCGCGGTCGA
Source organism: Candidatus Limnocylindrales bacterium (assembly GCA_035264305.1). Classification (GTDB taxonomy): domain Bacteria; phylum Chloroflexota; class Limnocylindria; order Limnocylindrales; family CSP1-4; genus CAIXZV01. The sequence goes on from DATFQL010000228.1 coordinate 6,861, forward strand.
GTTCGCACGACGACAGCATCGCGCCCGCCCCTTGCACCTCCCTTATCGAACGGCTCGCAACGGCGGCGTTCGCGTGGCCGCTCGCGGCAGCGGCCGGCACCCGAGCGGCCGGTTCGGCTCCGGTACACTCGCCCGGTCTACCCCACTGTGTCCGATGGACGGTGATGCCCATGAAGGTCGGCGTCGCCAGGGAATCTGCGGCCGGAGAGCGCCGCGTCGCCCTGGTGCCCGAAGCGCTCGGCAAGCTGACGGCGGCCGGGCTCGAGATCCTCGTCGAGACCGGCGCGGGCGCCGGCGCCGCGATCCCCGACCAGGCGTACATCGACGCGGGCGCGAAGATCGTGGGCGCCGATGAGGTGTACGCGGCGAGCGACGTGATCCTCCGCGTGCAGCGGCCGACGCCGGCCGAGGCCGCCCGTCTGCGCACCGGCCAGGCCGTCATCGGCCTCCTCGCTCCCCTGCTCGACGCGAGCCTCATGGAGACGCTTGCGAGGGCCGGCGTGACGGCGATCAGCCTCGACGCGATCCCGCGCACCCTCAGCCGCGCCCAGACGATGGACGCGCTCAGCTCCCAGGCGAACGTCGGCGGCTACAAGGCCGTGCTCATCGCCGCGAACTCGTACGGACGCTACTTCCCGCTGCTCACCACCGCGGCCGGCACCGCGAAGCCCGCGAACGTCCTGATCCTCGGGATCGGGGTCGCAGGCCTCCAGGCGATCGGGACCGCTCGCCGGCTGGGCGCCGTCGTGTCGGCATACGACGTCCGCCCGGAGACGGCCGAGCAGGCCGAGTCGCTGGGCGCGCGGTTCGTCAAGCTCAGGACCGCGATCGACGCGACGGGTGCCGGCGGCTACGCCCGCGAGCTGACCTCCGAGGAGCGGGCGGCGCAGCAGGCCGAGCTCAACGAGGTCATCGCGAACCAGGACGTCGTGATCACGACCGCTCAGATCCCCGGCCGCAAGCCGCCCGTGCTCGTCACGGCTGACGCTGTCCGCGCGATGCGCTCGGGCTCGGTCATCGTCGACATGGCCGCATCCACGCTGGGCGGCAACTGCGAGCTGTCGCAGGTCGGCGAGACGGTCATGACCGAGAACGGCGTGACGATCGTCGCGCCTGAGAACCTGCCGGCCTCGATGCCGTCGTCGGCCTCGCAGTTCTACGCCCGCAACATCTCCGCGCTGCTGCTGAACATGGTCAAGGACGGGAACCTGACCCTCGACTTCGAGGAGGAGGTCACCAGGGCGACGGTGATCACCAACGGCGGCGCGGTCGTGTCGGAGGCGGTGCAGAAGCTGCTCGCCCCCGCCGGAGCCAACGCATGAGCGAGCTCGACGCGTTCCTGTCGAACTTCACGATCTTCGTGCTCGCGATCCTGTGCGGCTTCGCGGTCATCTCGAAGGTGCCCGCGACGCTCCACACCCCGCTGATGTCCGGGGCGAACTCGATCCACGGGATTGTGCTCGTCGGCGCGATGTTCATCGCGATCGCGGCCAACGACCCGATCTCGTACCTGCTGTCGTTCATTGCGGTCGCGTTCGCGACGATGAACGTCGTCGGTGGCTATGTGGTCACCGACCGGATGCTCCAGATGTTCCGGCGCAAGCCGACCGCGCCCAAGCCCGACCAGACGGAGGGCTGACGTGGACCTCACCTGGCTCAGCCCCCTCGTCTATCTCGCCTGGCTGCTCGGCGCGGTCGCGTTCGTCCTCGGGCTCGTCCGGATGAACTCGCCGGCCACGGCTCGCAACGGCAACCTCGTGTCCGCCGGCGGCATGGCGATCGCGATCGGCGCGACGGCGGTGCTCCTCCTGTTCGAGCCCGAAGCGGCCGCGACCGAGGCATCCGAAGCGGTCGACGGCTTCAACGC
>DATFQL010000229.1:0-2923 GCA_035264305.1 Candidatus Limnocylindrales bacterium
CCGGAGGCGCCGCGTCTCGGCGCCCGCCGCGCGCCCGACAATCTGGTGCCCGAGGCAGATACCCAGCAGCGGCCGCCCGTCGTCGATGACCGAGCGCGCGAGCGCGACGGGTCCCTCGAGCCGCGCCGGGTCGCCGGGACCGGGCGAGAACACGACGCCCGATACGTCGTCGCCGAGGACGTCGCCCGGGCTGGCGGTGTGGGGCAGGATCCGGACGCGCATCCCGCGTCGGGCGAGCGAGCGGACGATGTTCGCCTTGAGCCCGAAGTCGACGATGGCGACGAGGGGCGCGCCCGGGTCGTCCCCGACCTCCCGCACGGCCGCGGGCGAGACCTGGGCGACGAAGTCCTGGTCCTCCCAGCGGGCGACCGCACGGGCACGGTCGACGGCGTCGGCATGGTCGGTCGCGCCAGGCTCCGTGATGATCCCGCGGAGCGAGCCGCTCGAGCGCAGGTGCCGGGCGAGCGCCCGGGTGTCGACGCCCGCGATGGCCGGGATGCCGTTCGCGCGCAGGAGCGTCGCGAGCTGCCGCGCGTCGTCGAGGACCGCCGCGGTCGCGTGCGCGACGACGAGGCCACGCAGCCACGGGCGGGCCGACTGGTCGTCGTCATGGAGACGTCCGTAGTTTCCGATCAGCGGGTAGGTCATCACGACGACCTGCCCGGCGTACGAGGGATCGGTCGCGATCTCCTGGTACCCCGTCTGCGACGTGTTGACCACGAGGTCGCCGCCGGACGCGACGGGAGCGCCAAAGGCGATGCCGGGGAAGACCGTCCCGTCCTCCAACGCCAGCACGGCGGGCCCGGCGTCGCCGACGCGGGGGTCGACGATCGAATCGGCACGCGGCAGCGGCGGTTGACCGACGGTCGATGGGGCGATCACGGGTTCCCGGCGTGCTGCGGCGCGGAGCCGCAGGCGGGCATGCGCATGCGCACCTGGCTACCTCCTACCCGGCCTCTCGGGACCGGTACGCCGGTCTCACGGGACCGGCCATCAGGATGTTCCGAGCGTACCATGCGGCCGCGCCGCCGGACGGATCTGCCATCCCGACGCGCGCGGCGCCGACCCCCTCAGGCGACCGGTTCGCTCCCTGGGGGCGGCGGCGTGTCGCGCCCGAGTCCGACCCGGTGCGCCACGGCCGCGGCCTCCTCGCGTCGCTCCACACCGAGCTTTCCGAGGATGTTGGAGACATGCACCGACGCCGTCTTACGGCTGATGAACAGGCGGTCTGCGATCTGCTGATTCGACCAGCCGCCGGCCACGAGGCGCAGGATCTCGAGCTCGCGCGGCGTGAGGCCGAGGTGTCCGTCGCCACCGCGACCTCGCGCGGAGTCAAATTCGCTGCCGAGGTCGATCCGAGCCCGCCGTGCCAGCTCCTCGAACCTCGCGCGGAGCGGCAAGGCGCCGAGACGGACGGCGACGGCATGCCCCGCACGCAACGCCGACTCGCCCACGTCGCGTCGCTCGCGGTCTGCGATTGATGATTCGGCCAGCCGCAGCCTCGCGTACGCGGCCGGGAACGGACGACTCGCGACGTCCCACGCCGCGATGGCCGCGGCCCATCGATCCACGGCCGACTCATCTCGGGCGCGCGAGACCTCGGCGCGACAGGTCGCCTCGATCGCGATCAGCCGCGGCTCGCGTGGCGCGTCGCCGGTCAGCCGGCCGAGAGTCTCATCGACAGCGGTGAGGAGGGTGACAATGCCCGCGAGCCTCTCCACGACGACGGCCCGGGCGTCGTCGTCGCGGTGGATCGTCGCCCGCTCCAGCTCGTCCGCCTCGGCACGAAGCGCGAGCGCACCGAGCCACCCCGCCGCGGGATCCGGGAGCGCGCCCGGCTGCACCTGCGACCACGCCTCGTCCCACGCGGCCCGGACCTCGTCCACGTTCCCACGGCCCACACCCAGCTCCGCGATCGCGGCCAGCAGGCGCGGTCGGAGCTCCGAGCCATGCAACCCTTCGTGCAGCGCACGCGCAGCCTGGATCGCGGCGGCCGCGGCCACGAGGTCGCCCCGGCCCGTTTCGAGCCGCGCCTCGTTGATCCGGATCCACAGCGCCGGGCGGCCGGTGTAGCCGGTCCGCAGCGCGGTGTCGAGGGCGGCACGCGCCTCGTCCCAGCGCCCGAGGTCGAGCAGGGCGTTGATCGCGTGTCCGATGAGGACGCCGCCGTACGTGCGCTCGAGGCCGAGCCGGCTCGTGACCGCAAAACCGTCGCGGGCGGCTGCGAGCGACTCCTCGGGCCGGCCGATGGCGTCGAGCATCCGCGCGAGCTCGGCGTACCCGAGCGCGATGCCCTCGACTCCCCGCAGCTCCTCGGCGATCGCGAGGCCTTCCCGGTACAGGCCGATGCCGTGCTCGGGGTCGCCGCGCAGGGCGGTGACCCATCCGAGGACGCCGAGCGCGAGCGCCTCCTCGCCCCGGCCGCCGGCTGCTCGGGCCACGTCGATCGCCCGCACCGCCGCGTCCGCCGCCGCGTCGAAACGGCCGGCGTGCATCTCCACGCCCGCGAGCTGGGCGAGCGCCCGGGCCCGAACGGTCGTGGGCGGGTCGGGGGGGATGACCGCCAACGCGTCGTGAAGCGAGGCAGCCGCGGCGTGGTGATCACCGGCGTCCCACTGGAACCAGCGCAGGCGGTCGTGGAGGTGGCCGACCCGGAGCGGGTCCCGCCGCTCCCGGACCGCGAGGTTCACCGCCTCCCGGCCGAGCCGGATCGCGCCCTCGTGGTCGCCGGCGAGGACGTGCGACTCGGCCGCCCGCTGCAGCAGCGTCACGCGATCGAGGCCGGCGAGGCGAGGCGCGTCCGCGACCAGCGCCCACATCTCGAGGGCCCGGTCGTACCAGCCGGACGCCTGGGCGAAGGCGAACGCGGCGTCGGCCGCTCGGCCGGCGTCAACGGCGGCCGGGACCGCCTTTTCCGGATCGC
>DATFQL010000230.1:0-20046 GCA_035264305.1 Candidatus Limnocylindrales bacterium
AGAACACCATGAGGTGCGCCGCCCAGCGGTGGATGTTCCGCGTCAACAGGCCGAACACGACCGTGCTCTGGATCTCGAGGATGTTCGTGTACGCCTGCGTCTCGGACGGGATGTAGAAGAACATCAGGTACACGCCCGTGACGGTCAGCACGAGGAACAGGAAGAAGCTCAGGCCGCCGAGGCAGAACGTGTACGCGAACTTGACGGCGTGCTGGCGCACCCGCACGGGATGCAGGTGGAGGAACACGTTGTTCATGACCGCGTACGCCCGGGACCGCTCGTCGTTGGGGTACGGGTTGCGGAAGATCGACCGCCACACCGGGCTCCGCCGGATCGACTGGTCGACCCGCTCCAGGAAGCTCACCTACGCTCCTCCTGCCACGCCGGCCGTCCCGGCGAGCTGCGCATCACGGTAGGACTCCTTGTAGAGCCGGCCGTCGCTCGAGATCTCCTGGAGCTCGAACCGCTCCATCGTGATGGCGTCGAACGGGCAGCGCTTGACGCACAGGGCGCAGCGGATGCACCGCTCCTCGTCGAGGATCATGGCCGCGCCCTGCGACCAGCCGTACGACTCCTCGATCTCGGGCAGCAGCCCCTCGGTCTTCAGCTGGTTCACGTCCACCATGTGGATCACGCCCTCGGGGCACACGTCGGCGCACGCGCCGCACAGCACACACCGGAACGGGTCGAACCAGATGTTGTAGTTGCACATGAGGCAGCGGGTCGACTCGGCGACCGCGGCCGTCGCGTCGTAGCCCAGCTCCACCGGCGTGGTGAAGTTGACCGTCGGGTCCGTGGACGGCATCCGGGTCTCGAGCTGGACCATCGGGATGTGCTGGCGCGGCAGCACGTCGTACAGCTCGGGCATGTCATGGCGCCAGGAGCTGGTGATCTTCACGTTGGGGGTCACGGTGACGTCCGTCCGTCCCGCGAGATACCGATCGATCGCGTAGGCCGCCTTCTTGCCGTGCCCGGCGCTCTCGATCAGCGTCGTTGGGCCGGTGACGAAGTCCCCGCACGCGAACACCCCGCGCACGTTCGTGGCGTACGTCGCGGGATCGACCTTGATCCGGCCCCGGTTGACCTCGAAGCTCGCCTCGACCGGGAGGAACGTGAGGTCGGCGGCCTGCGACACGGCGGGGATGACGGTGTCAGCCGGCACGACGAACTCCGACCCCTCGATCGGGACGGGCGAGCGCCGGCCGGAGGCGTCGGGCTCGCCGAGCTTGTTGCGGATGAACCTGACGCCCGTGAGGTGCCCGTCCTCGCCGAGCAGCTCGATCGGGCTCACGAGGAACTCGAGGTTGACGCCCTCGCGCTCGGTCTCGCCGAGCTCCTCCTCGTCGACCACGAGCTCCGACCGGGTGCGCCGGTAGGCGATCGTCACGTTCTCTGCGCCGTAGCGCAGGCTCGTGCGGGAGCAGTCCATGGCCGTGTAGCCGCCGCCGATGACGACGACGTTCCGCCCGACCTCGAGGTCCTGCCCGAGGTTCGCCTTCTTCATGAAGTCGACGCCGTACTGGACGCCGTCGAGGTCGGCGCCCGGAACGTCGAGGTACACGGGGTTCATCGCACCCGCGGTGATCGCGATCGCGTCGTAGTCGCGCTGCAGGTCCTCGAACGGGACGTCGATCCCGATCGCGGTGTCGAACACGAACCGCACGCCGAGCCGCTCGACGAGCCGGACGTCCATCTCGATCGCCTCGCGCGGCAGGCGGAACGCGGGGACGCCGACGAGCATCGTGCCGCCGCCGAACGGGAGGCTGTCGAACACGGTCACCTGGTACCCATGCGTGCCGAGCTCGCGGGCGACCGCGAGACCGGCCGGACCGGCGCCGACCACCGCGACCCGCTCGGCACGCGGCGTGACGGGCGGCATGACGTCGGGGATGCCGGAGGCCTCGTGCCACTCCACCAGGAACCGCTTCATCGCGCGGATCGCGAGCGGGCGGTCGATGTCCCCGCGACGGCATGCGCGCTCGCACGGCGCGGAGCAGACGTACGAGCACATCGCCGCGACGGGGTTGGGCTCGCGGGCGAGGATGTAGCCCTCCTCGAACCGGCCTTCGGCGGCGAGGTTGAGGTAGCCCCGGCAGTTCGTGCCGACGGGGCAGGCCTCCTGGCACTCGATGTTGCACTGGAGCCAGGACGCGTCCACGGGCTGGACGAGGAACTCCTGGGTCTGGTCGAGGGTCACGAAGCGGACGTGCCTTTCCTGCGGTGCGCGGCAGGGCGACGGGAAACCTCGGCGGAGGGACGCGCCGACCCGTCCGAGATTACCAAGCCGTGGGCACGCGTGCATCGCGAGGGCCTCGGCCTCCCCGTTTCGTCGCGCGGGGGGCGGACAGCGCGACGACCTGGCCCGGCCGCACGCGCCGTTGGGTCCTTCCGCGCGTCGTGGCGTCGATCCCGAGGCGGTCGCCCCGCTCGCGCGCGTGTTGACGACCGATGGGCCCGCAGCTACGCTGGCCGGGTCGCGCGGGGCGAACCGCCGGCCTCGCGAGGAGACACGTGAGCCCGTCCGAGATCGCGTTCCTGGCCGTCGGCCTGATCCTCGGTGCAGGCGTCGGCGCCGCTGTCGCGGAGGCACTCCGCTCGCGACCCGCCCCCGGACGCCAGGTGCGGATCACGATCTCGCCGAACTCGATCGGGCCGCGCGGCAGGTCGACCCTGTCCGACGCCACGCCGGCGGCGGACCGCGATGCGCCCCCGGGATCGCCCACGGACGCAGGGTCGGCCGACGAGCCCGGCGGCCCCGTCGACGTGCCCGGCGTCGACCTTCCCTCAACCGAGCTCCCGGCGCCTCCCGCCCGAACACGTGTTCCATCCAGCCCGGCCACCCTGCCCGCGGGTGCCGTGGGGGTTCCCGTCGAGGGCGGCTCGTCGGTGCCGGTCGGTCCCGGGTCCCCGGCACTGGCCACGGCCGAGTCCGGACCGGACCCCGAGGCTGATCCGCCGGCGGAGACCAACGCGGTCCTGCCGGACCGGCCCACAAGCGTCGGGCTGCTCGATCGACCGCCAGCCCCGATGACGAGGGCGCCGCGGGCGAGCACCGCGCTCGTCTCGGCCGTCGACATCGGCGCGCCAGGCCCCTCGGTCGCCGTTCGACCCCGTCCAACCGCGGCGCGGCCGGGTCCGCTGCTGAGCGCGTCGGTCGTCGCGATACCGGTCGGCTCCCCTGCCGGTCGGCCCGGCGCCCGCGTCGAAGGCCGTGCAGGCGACGACGCGCTCGGTGGTCCGCCTGGGATCACCCCGGCGATCGCCGACCCGTGTCACACCCTGAGGCGTCACGTCGACGAGCGGTGTGCGGTTGCGACCCAGGCGCGCCACCATGCGAAGACAGCAGCCGACGCGCTGCGCGAGGCCCAGCGCACGTACGACGCGCTGCGCGAGCACGTCGATCGCGCCGAACGAGTGGCGGACCCGCGCGAGATCGCGGCGGCCAAGGACGAGCTCCACCGCCGGTTCCGGCAGGCGAGCGAGGGCGCGGCGGACGCCGATGCCGGCGAGGCGGCCGCACGGGAGTGGCTGGAGGCGATCAACGAGCTCAACGGGCGCGGCCGGGACGCGGGCCGGTTTCTCCAGTCGGGAGGCGAAGAGCTGCGGGCGGCGGGGCCGCGGATCGAGCGGCTGGGGCTCGAGGCCGACGCGGCCCGGATCAGCGCCGAGAGCGCCGAGTCTGCGTGCCGGGACGCACGGGAGCGCCTCGCGGCGTGCGAGGAGAACGAGGTCAACCGTGCGGCTACCGCAGGCGCCAGCGCCACCGCAGGCGGGAGCGCCGCGACAGCCGACCCTGGTGAGGCACAGCCGTTCGGCGCGCCGTGGACGGGCGAGCCCGAGGCGACCTGGACGCAGCCGCAACCGGACGCCGACGAACTGGCGCTCGCCGGCCCCGGCCTGCCGCTCGTCATCCGGCTCCTCCGCGGCGACCGCGACGCGCTGGACCGGCTCGTCGCGACGCTTGCCGGCGCCGACGCCGAGTCCGCGCGGACGTGGCGCCTCCGGGTCACGGCCCTCGTCGACGCGATCGTCGCGCGCGCGATCGAGGATGGGTACCTCGACCTCCCCGACGACGACCCGTTCTGGGGACTGTTCATGTACCCGGAGCGGCGCGAGGTCGTCGGGGCCCTGTCAGCGCTGGGCTTCCGGTTCGACGGGCTCGGAGGCTTTGCCGACGGGCGCATCCCGGCCCCCCGCGACCTGTCGCTCGCGGTCGGCTATGCCGGCCTCGACCGGATGCGCATCCGGTTGCCACGAGACGCCGAGGCCGGGCGGCTCTACGAACGGGCCTCCGTGGCGGCTGACGAGTGGCTCGCCCACCACGCGGACGACCTGTCACTGGGCGAGATGGTGGACGCGCTCGGGTCGCGCGCCGCCGACCTCGCCGACCTCTGGAACGCGTGGGGTCGCGTCCGCCAGCGGCTCCTCAGCGAGGACTAGCTGCGGCGCTCAGGCCGGATCGGGGGCCGCCTCGGTCTCAACCTCGTGGGCGTGCGTCGGGCCCTCGTCCTCGTCGTCCTCGATGACGATGACCCGGTGCGCCTCGGCGGCCTCGACCCCGATCGGCGCGCCCTCCTCGGCGGCCCACTCGCGGATCCGGGACTCCAGCGCGGCCGGCTCGCGGATCTGGCTCGCGTGCGCCCGGAGCGCCCCCAGCTTGCGCTCGAGCGTTCCGGTGACGTCGACCCACGCCGTCGGGTGGTTGCTCCAGGCCAGGTACAGGCGGCGAACCGTCCACGGCTCGAGGCCGTCGCGCGCGAGCCAGGGGAACGCCATCGCGTTGCGTGCGGCCGGGTAGACGGCGTCGACCGCCGCCATCCCGGCGACACGATGGTCCGTGTGGTTCACGCCGCCGTCGCTGTGGAAGATCGTCTCGGGATCGATCGTGAGAACCGCGTCCGGGCGGAACGTGCGGATCTCCCGCACCAGTTGCTCGCGGAGCGCGAGGTCATTGGCGAGCGCGCCGTCGGGCTGATGAAGGAAGGCGACGTCCTCGTAGCCGACGATCTCCGCCGCGGCCCGCTGCTCCCGCTCGCGCATGGCCGCGAGCTCGAGCGCGTCCGTTCGCCAGTCGTCCGCCCCGGCGTCACCGCTGGTGCAGCACACGAGGCGTCCGACCGACCCCTCGTCGATCCACCTGGCCGCCGTCCCGGCTGGTCCGAAGTCCGCGTCGTCGGGGTGCGCGACGATGACCATGAAACGCGCCGGGCGCCACTCGTGATGGGCCGGCAGGGTCGCCTCGGGCATGTGCGAAACCTCACGAGATCCGGACCGTGTCCCGTCCCGGCGGGGTACGGGGCAAATGTACAGACCGGCTGACCCGTTGTGCTACATTCGAGATCGAGGCTTCGCTCGTCTCCCCCCACGGGCGAAGTCTCATTTCGTGCCCGGCGCACGGCCTCGCGCGGCCGGTCAGCCCTCGACAGGTCGTCCGGCGCGAGCCTCCTCGAGCGCGGCCCGCACCTGGTCGGCGTGGCCATCGGCCTTGACGTCGGCCCACGTCCGCGCGATGCGCCCGTCCGGGTCGACGAGGAAGCTCGAGCGGCCGATGCCCATGTACGTCTTGCCGTAGTTCTTCTTCTCGCGCCACGCACCGTAGGCGTCCGCCACGGTGTGGTCCTCGTCGGACAGCAGGGTGAACGGCAGGCCGTACTTCGCGCGGAACGCCGCGTGCGCTCCGGAGCCGTCAGGGCTGATGCCCCAGATCTGGGCGCCGTGGGCGGCGATGTCGCCGTGGAGGTCGCGGAACTGACACGCCTCGGTCGTACAGCCGGGCGTGTCGTCCTTGGGGTAGAAGTAGATGACGGTCCACGAGCCGCGTCGATCGGACAGGCGGTGCGTCGTGCCCGTCTCGTCGCGCAGTGCGATGTCGGGCGCCGGGTCGCCGGGCTGGGGAATGCGCATCGGTCGAGCATAGCCTCGTTCGTCAGGACGGCGTCTCGACGACGAGGAGGCGGCCGGCACGGAGCGAGACCGCGGCATCGGGCGTGTCGCGCACGTTCGACAGGCCGCGCGCGGGGCCCGTGACGAGCGGCTCGTCGCGCAGCGGGTAGCGGAGGCCGTGGGTCGTCACGCCGAGCGCCTCGCCGCCGAACGGCAGCAGCGACACGGTGGCCCCGATCCGGCCGGGGAGCGGGCGCGGGACGGGGGTGCCATCGGCCGCCCGCGCCGTCACGAGGAACGCGCGTGTCCGTTCGTCGAGGAGCACCAGCTCGGCGCGAGCGGCAGCGGGATGGGCGAGCAGCCACAGGTTCGCGAGCGCGTGGTCGAGGCGCGTGCCTCCGAACGCGCCGAGCATCGTCACGCGGGTTGCGCCCGCGGCGAGCGCCTCCAGCAGCGCGAGCTCGGTGTCGCTCTCGTCCTTCGCCGTGGGAGCGCGGCGGATCGGCAGCCCGGCCGCCTCCGCGTCGGCGAGGAGCGTCGGGTCGAGGGAATCCAGGTCGCCCACGAGCAGCCCCGGCTGCAGGCCGACGGCGCGAGCCCGGGCAAGACCGCCGTCCGCCGCGATGACCGTCGCGACGCCGTCGGCCCATCCCGGCCACGCCGCGTCGAGGGAGGCGCGCGCCGGCACGTCGCCGTCGGCCACGACGAGCACGTGCTGCTCCGTGGATGGCATCTCGGCGGGGGGCGACATCGCCCGGATCGTACCCTGCGATCGGGTAGACTCCCGCCGTGCCGAGCCCCCTCGCCGCACCGATCCAGCGAGTCGTCGATGCCGCGGCCCGGAAGGGTGTCGCGCTGGACGTCCACGTGTTCGCCGAGTCGACGCACACGGCCGAGGAGGCTGCCGCGGCCGTGGGCGCGGAGCTCGGGCAGATCGTCAAGTCGCTGGTATTCGTCACGCCCGCGCAGGACGGCACCCTCGAGCCGATCCTGTGCCTCGTCTCGGGGCCCAACCGCGTCGATCTCGCCCGACTCGCTGCCGTCACCGGCGAGACCGACATCCGGCGCGCAACCGCCAATGAGGCACGGGCGCTCACCGGGTTCACGATCGGGGGCATTCCACCGATCGGGCACGAGCGCGCGGTGCGGGTGGCGATGGACCCGGACCTCGGACGGTTCGAGGTCGTGTGGGCCGCGGCAGGGACGCCGACGGCGGTGTTCCCCGTGCCCCCGGCGACGCTGCGGATGCTGGCGAACGCGAACGTCGCCCCCATCTGCGAGGAACGAACGCCAGTGGATGTGCTCGGGGAGCAGGCGGATGCTGCCGGTACGGCGGGCGGAGGCGGCCAGCGGGCGGTGGCGGGGACGACTCCTGGCCCGGCGGGGTCAGGCTCCGGGAACGCCGGCGCCGCCGGCGCCTGACGGCCGCGCGGGTGGTGGCGGTGGAGCCGCGGCACGCCGTCATCGCGTTCCCCGGCGGGATCCGGGCGAGCATGCGCTGGGCGGGCTCCGGGCAGGCTGCCGTTGTGTTCGCGTTGACCGAGGCGGGTGGCCCGCTCGTCGACCACGGCGAGATCGTCGGGCCGGATCCCGACGCCCGGTGCCGCGCCGAGATACGCGTCGAATCACCGGCGGGTTCCTGGACGATCCGCCTCGCGTCCACGATCAGCGACGACCCTGCGGGCCTCCTCTGGGACACCGAAGGTCTGCTCGTCGTCAAGTACGGGTTCCACGTCTACGGGTTGGTCGCCCGGACCGGCGAGCTGCGCTGGACCCACCGGTCCGCGTCCCCGGTGCTGCTGGTCCTCGGCTCGTCGCGGCTGCCCCACGTCCTCGTCCAGGCGGAGATCGAGACCTTCGCGCTGGAGGCGGACGGCGACGTCGCGTGGCGCGTCGCGCACTCGGACGTCGTGGTCGAGGCGGAGCTCGTCGCAGGTCGGCTCGTGCTGACGAGCTTCGATGGCCAGGTGCGCGCGCTCGACCCCGCCACCGGCCGGAGCGCCACCTAGGGCTCCCCCGACTCGGTCGTGCCCGCCGCGGGCGACCAACGGCGGTGGTGGACAACCGGTGGATAACGCGATTGGTCGTGCACGATTGGGCGGTTATCGGTGGATAAGCGCATTGACCCTCCAGCACCCGGCCCCGTAGCGTGAGACACAGCCCGAAGGGGCCGAGCGATGCTAACGGCGGCGATCACATCAACGCCCACGCGTCGAGTAGGTTCCTTCGGGCGACTGATTCCCCCGAGCAGGCCGCGGGCCGCGGCTATCATCGGGCGGTGATCCCCCTGTTCCTCGTGCTGGCGGGTGTCGTCGCGCTCGGCGCCGGCTGGTGGCTGCTGCGGGAGCTCGGGCCGAGGGCCAGGGTCGGCCGGATCCTCGCCGCCACGCCCGTCGTCGAGGTGGGACGAGCGACCGAGCTGGCCCGCTCGGGCGAGACGCGCTACGTCGCGGTCGGCGGTCGCCTCGACGCCGAGGCGCCGTGGAACGACGAGAACGGCCGGCCGCTCGTGTTCCGCCGCAGCGTGCTCGAACGCCGCGAGGGAGACCGCTGGATCCCGATCGAGACCGACCGGCGCGTGGTCCCGTTCGAGGTGTCCGGCGCCCTGGACCGGATCGCCGTGGACGCGGAGTCGCTGGACGAGGGGCTGATCGTCGTGACGCGCGAGTCGGTGGGGACGGCGTCCGAGATCCCGGACCGCGTGCCGGCCGGGGTCGCACCCGAGACGCAGGTCCGCCTCCGGGTCGAGATCCTCAGCGCAATCGATCACGCGCTCGTGCTCGGCGTGCCCGCGATGACGGACGCCGGCCCCGCCCTCCGGCCCGGCCTCGGGCGCCCGCTCATCCTCACCACGCTGGAGCCGGCCGAGGCAATGCGCGTCCTCGCCGAAGGGCGGCAGACGACGACCCGGCTCATCAGCGCGCTGCTCGCCGGCGGCAGCACGGCCGTCGCGATCGGGCTCGCATGGCTTGCGGTCGATGCCATCCTTTGATCGGCGGTCGCGCGCCGGCACGCGCCGCGTCGCCGCGATCGCCACTGCATCGCTCATGGTCGTCGTCCTTCGGACGCTTGCCCTCGCCGCCGATCCGACGGCGACGCCCGGCGGCGCCGCGGGCGACCCACGCAGCTCCGGGGAGGGACCGGGGCTCGTCGGCAACCCCGGCTGGGCGATCGCGATCGTGATCCTCGTCGGGGTCGTGACCCTCCTGCTGACGGTCGGATACGTCCGTGCCACCGCACGTCGGACGGGTGGCGGCGACCACTGAGGACCGGTTCGCAACAGGACGCCGCGCGTGTCCGGACGCACCGTGGCGGGCTCGCAACACGGCCGATGGGAACATCGTCCTATTGGCAATTGCTGTGAAGTCGAGGAGCATCGGCCGCGACGGCAATGCCTACCAAATCCTCCATGCCTCCCTCGGCCACCAGGACCCCTCGTCCCGGTGATGCGACGCTCTCGGTGACGAAGGCGGCGCGGTTCCTCGGCGTCCATCCGAACACCGTGCGTGCGTGGAGCGACGCGGGCCGGCTCCGCTACTACCGCATCAACGATCGAGGCGACCGGCGCTACCGGCTGAACGACCTCCAACGGTTCCTCGCGGCCGCCGAATCCGGTGGAGGCGGTGCCGCCGTCGACGCCGGCTCGGCTTCGCGGGCCGCGGTGCGCCGCGAGGCACCCGCGCCCGGCGGTCCGACCCTCACGGAGACGAGCGCCGGGCTCGACCTCCTGGCCGAGCTCGCGGAAGTGGCCTCGCTCCCCTCGGGGCTTGACCCCGCGCTCGACGAGGCGTGCCGGCGGATCCGGCTCGCAACCGGCGCGGCGCTCGTCGGCATCTGGGAACGGCGACCGGGCGGGCTCGTCCCGCGGGCAACGGACGTCGAGGGTCCCGGGATCACGGCGCCGCGGAGCGTGGGGCAGGGCAGGAGCCTGTTCACGCTCGCCCTCGAATCGGCGCACCCGATCCATGCCCGGCCCGGGACCGACGGACCCGCGCCGCTGCTGGGCATGGGCACGGACGAGCTCGTCGTGAGCATCCCCGGGGGCGAGGTCCCGTGGGGGATCCTCGTCCTCGCCGGCGCGATGGAGCTCGGACCCGATGACGGCGCGAAGCTGGCGGGCGCGATCGCGCGGACGCTGGGCGTCCTGATCCGGGGTGCGTCGGCCACCGAGCAGGCGACGAGCCGCCTCCGGCGGAGCGAGGCCCTCCGTCGCGTCGCGACCGACCTCGCCTCGCGACTCGACGTCGGCGACGTCGTCCGTGACCTCTCCGACCATGCCCGCGTCCTGTTCGGGGCAGATCGGGTCGGCGTCGTGCTACGCGATCCCGAGGGACGGATCGCATCGCCGGGCGGCACGGGCTTCTCGGAGGCGTTCCTCGCGACGGCACGCGAGCTCGAGGAGTCACGGTCGGGGTCCCATGACATCCCCGCGCGGCGCCCCGTCCTCGTCCTCGGCCCCGACGCGCCTCGGTCCGCGAGCCCGGTCCGAGCGGCGGCGGTCCAGGAGGGCGTGGACACGCTGCTTGCGGCGCCGCTCGTCGATGGCCACGAGCTGCACGGCGTGCTCTACCTCGCCCACGATCGACCGCATCGCTGGCGGGAGGGCGACCTCGACGGCGCCGAGGCGCTCGCGGGCGACGCCGCGATCGCGGTCCGCTCCGCACGCACCTTCGGGCGCATGGCCGCGTGGGCGGCTCAGCTCCAGTCCATCCAGCGGCTCGGGGCCCGGCTGTCCGGCCTCACCGACGTGCCGCAGATCGGCCATGCGATCGCGACCGAGCTGCGGCAGCTGATCGACTACGACAACGCGCGGGTCTACCGCGTCCGCGACACGGACCTCGTCCCGGTCGCGATGCAGGGGTCCGGCGCGGTCTACGCGGACGAGAACGCCGACAGCCTCGTCGTCGCCGTCGGCGAGGGGATCACGGGCTGGGTCGCGCGGTTCCGGGTGCCCCAGCTCGTCGACGACACGGCCAACGACCCCCGGGCAATCACGATCCCCGGCACCGAGGAGGACCTGGACGAGTCGATGCTCCTCGCACCGATGGTCCACGAGGGGGTGTGCCTCGGGGTCGTCGTGCTGAGCAAGCTCGGCCTGCGCAGGTTCACCGAGGACGACCTCCGACTGCTCGTGATCTACGCCTCGTTCGCGGCACAGGCGATGGCCAACGCCGACTCGACCGAGCAGCTCCGCCGGCAGTCAGAGGCGCTCGAACGGCAGGTCCTGGCGCAGCAGGCGCTGATGCGCACGACGGAGTCGATCCTCACCATCCTCGACCAGCGCCAGGTGCTCGACCAGATCTGCGATCGGCTCGGGGCACTCATCCGCTGCGACAACATCGCGATCGAGGTCGTCGGTGGTTCGACGGGCGTGCTCGTCCCGCTGACCGCCCGGGGGATCCACGCAGAGGAGTACCTCGCGCCGTGGGAGCCGGGCGAGGCCGGCATCGCGACATGGGTCGTGGAGCACAACGAGCCGGTGCTGATCCGGGACGAGGCGGCCGACGACCGCGTCAACCACTTCCGGGAGACGGGGCCGGCCGATGGCAGCCTCATCGTCGTGCCACTCCTCGGCCCGAGCGGCGCGACCGGCGTCCTGACCCTCGAGCGGCTGGGCCGCGAGCATCCGTTCGACGAGCAGGAGTTCGAGTTCGTCAAGCTGTTCGCGGGCCAGGTCTCGATCGCCCTCCGCAACGCGGAAACGTTCCAGGCGGCGGAGTCACGGGCGCGGACCGACGATCTCACCGGCCTGCTGAACCATGGGACGTTCAAGGACCGGCTCAGGCGCAGCGTCACCGCGCGCGACCCGTTCGGCCTGGTGATGATCGACCTCGACGAGTTCAAGGCCGTGAACGACAGGCTCGGCCACCAGGCCGGCGACCGCCTGCTGCGCGAGATCGGCGTCTCGATCCTCAACGCCGCCCGCGACACCGACGCGGTGTTCCGGTACGGCGGCGACGAGTTCGTGGTCATCCTCCCGAGGACCGACGCCGCCGGGCTGATGTCCGCCGCAGACCGGATCCTCCAGGCCGTCGAGGCGGTCGGCGCCGAGGGCTCGCCGTGGCACGCTGAAGGCGTCGGGATCGGTGCGTCGATCGGGACCGCGTTCTATCCCGATGACGGCGAGACGCCGGAGGACGTGCTGCTTGCGGCGGACCGGGCGTGCTTCGTCGCGAAGCGGCGTGGCCGAGGGCACGTCGCCACGGCGTCCGAGGGCCTGGCGATCGCAAGCGAGTTCGAGCTGTCCGAGCCGACACCCGTCGACCCGCCGACGCCGTCGAACGCCTGAGCCGTCGTCCAGCGCGCCGTCACCACTGATCGGCGGGGCGCGTCACAATCGGCCCACCGCGGAGGAAGGCCGTGCACCCGTCACGTTCATCCCGGCACCGGTTGCCCGCCCGGCTGGCGCTCGTCGCCGGCCTGGCGATCGTGCTCGCCGGGTGCCTCCCGGCCGGGGTGCGCCCGACCGATCCGCCGCCGCCGGCACCCAGCCCGACGCCGACACCCGATCCCACCCCGACCCCCACGCCCGCTCCGCCGACGCCGACCCCTGCGCCGACGTTCGCGCTGTACGTCGTGACGGCCGGCGACACCCTGACGTCGATCGCCAAGCGGTTCAAGACCGACGGCCGCTCGATCGCGTACTGGAACCGGGACCGGTACAAGTCCCTCGATCCCGAGTCCTCGCGCTACGCGCCGGACCGGATCAAGGTCGGGTGGACGCTCCAGGTCATGCCGGGGGCGACGTACGTGCCGCCCGATGACGACGGCGAGAGCGGCGAGCTGTACACCCCGCCGCCTGACGACCTCGATCCGGAGGAGACCGAGGGCCCGTCCAGCGCGCCGTGATGACCGACGGCGCACTCGTCGACCGCGGCTATGCTCTCGACCATGGCGCTCGGTTCCGGTGGTCCGCCTCGAATCGTCGTCACCCTTCAGGTTGCGCGGACCGCGCGCGACCCGGCGATCGCGGCGCGCAAGAACCAGCTGTGCCTGGACGCCATGACCCGTCACGGCGCGGCGCCGATCCCGCTGGACGCGACCGCGACCGACGCTGAGCGGGCCGCGTCGTTCGCCGCCATGGATGGCCTGGTACTGACGGGTGGCCCCGACCTCGATCCGTCGCTGTACGGCGCCGACCCAGATGGGCGGGAAGTCGTGGATGCGGCACGCGACGTGCTCGACCGCGCGGGGTGGGACGCGGCGGAGGCACGCGGCATCCCCGTCCTCGGCCTGTGTCGCGGGCTGCAGGCGATGAACGTGTTCGCCGGGGGGCGGCTCTTGCAGCACGTCGAGGGGCACAGCGGGCCTGGGTATGGCGCCGGGACCCCGCTGACCCATCCGCTGCGGGTCGTCTCGGGCACACGGCTGGCCCGAATCCTGTTTCCGGCGAACGTCGGCGGTGGCGTCCTTCAAGTGAACAGCTATCACCACCAGGCGGTCCGGCGTGGCGATCTCGCGCCCCGCTTCGCCGCTGCCGGGCTGTCGCCGAGTGCGGCCGGGGATCTGGTCGAGGCGATGGAAGCGTCCTCCGGCCCGTTCCGGATGGCGGTGCAGACGCATCCCGAGCGGCCCGAGGGCACGCCGCGACAGCTGGATCGGCTGTTCGCGTTCTTCGTGGATGCATGCCGGGGACCGGTGTCGCGCCGCTGACGTCGTGTGCCCTGCAAGGCCTCGCGTTCGCCGGGGCTCGGGGCACCGAGACGGCCCGTGGAACGCCTCGCGGCCGGGGAGCTAGGCCACCAGACGTCGCGTGGACCGCGGCGCGTTCCAAACAGGGCGAATCCCGCTCGATGGAACACGTGTCGTTCCAACGGGAGCGAATCCTGTCCGCTGGAACCGCCCGTTGTTCCAACGGGAGCGATTCCCGCCGGTTGGAACGCCGGGCGATCCAGCCGGTCGGCAACCCCACGGCTGGCTGGAGATCGAGGACTCGCCACTCGAGGCAACGGATGCCAGCCGCGTACGGCCCGAGAAACTGACGCGGCGAACGGACGCTAGAGGCGACCCGCCTCGATGATCCGGTTCAGGAACTGCCGCGTCCGCGCCTCGCCAGGCTCGGCGAAGATCTGCCCCGGCGGTCCCTGCTCCAGGATCCGGCCGCCGTCCAGGAAGCAGACGCGACTGGCGATGTCGCGCGCGAAGCCCATCTCGTGCGTGGCGATCAGCATCGTCATGCCGCCCGCGGCGAGCTCGCGGATGACGTTGAGCACCTCGGCGACGAGCTCGGGGTCGAGCGCCGAGGTCACCTCGTCGAGCAGCAGCAGGTCCGGCCGCATGGCCAGCGCGCGGACGATCGCCACCCGTTGCTGCTGCCCGCCGGACAGCCGGTCCGGCACGTCGCGCGCCTTCTCGGCCAGCCCGAACCGCTCCATCAGCGCGAGCGCCTCGCGCTCCGCCTCCCCGCGCGACGTCCCCAGCACCTTCCGCGGCGCCAGCGTGACGTTGTCGAGCACGGACATGTGCGGGAAGAGGTTGAACGACTGGTACACGATCCCGATCCGGCGGCGGATCCGATTCACGTCGACGCCCCTGGCCGTGATCTCCTCGCCCTCGATGAGGATCCGCCCGGCGTCGATCGGCTCGATGAGGTTGATGCACCGCAGGAGCGTCGACTTGCCGCTCCCCGACGCGCCGATCAGGGCGATGACCTCGTGCTCGGCGACCTCGAGGTCGATCCCCTCGAGGACGGCCAGCTGGCCGAACGACTTCCACAGCCCGTCGACGTGGAGGGCCGGCACGTCCGAGCGGGGACCCGTCACGTGTCCCCCGCCGGCTGCGCCGCTCCCCCGCCGAGCATGATCCCGTTCCGACGCCCGGCCACCCGCGCCGACCCGCCCTGACCCTGGCGGCGCTGACGCGCGATCAGCCAGTCGGTCAGCCGCGCCAGCGGGATCGTGACGACGAGGAACACGAGCGCGGTCGCGACGTAGGGCGTGAAGTTGAAGTTGGCGGCAACGAGAATCTGGGACTGGCGGAAGATCTCGACCACGCCGATGTAGGACACGAGCACGGTGTCCTTCTGCAGGCCGATGAAGTCGTTGAGGAGTGGCGGGACGACGCGCCGCACCGCCTGCGGGACGACGACGTAGCGCATCGCCTGGAGCTGCGACAGCCCGAGCGACCGCGCCGCCGCGTGCTGGGAGGGGTGGACCGAGTCGATGCCCGCCCGGTACACCTCCGAGACGTATGCCGAGTAGATCAGCGTGAGCACGACGACGGCGTAGAAGAACTCGTCGGTGGGCACGCCCTCGATGCGCAGCGCCGGGATGCCGAGGCCCAGCGCGATGATCACGAGCACGCCGGGCAACGCCCGGAAGATGTCGACGTACGCCGTGGCCATGATCCGGAGCGGGAGGAACACCGGTCCCGGCAGGCCGCGCATGACCGCGAGCAGCAGCCCGAACACGAGGATCAGGACCTCGGCGATCAGGAACAGCCGGACGTTGACCCAGAACTTCGAGACGAGCTTTGGCAGCGACTCCCAGAAGATCGGGCCGTTGAGGAAGCGGTCCTGGACGCGCGGCCAGCCCGGCGAGTTGACGACGACGAAGGCGATGACGCCGAAGACGACGATCGTCGAGACGATCGCGATGGCCAGCGAGCGCGCGCCTTCGCGGCCGATCCCGAACCGGGGCCCTCGCGTCCGGGGCGGTGGTACCGACCCGATCGACTGGGGGAGGGCCCCGTCGGGATCCATGAGCTAGCGGTGATGGACGGTCAGGGCTGGAATTCGGGCGCCGCCGCCGCGACGGCGATCTCCTCGGAGAGGATCCGCGCGAGCTCACCGGAGTCGCGAAGCTGGCCGATCGCCTGGTTCACGCACTCGGTAAGCGGGCTGTCCTTGTCGAGGACCACGCTGAAGTGCTCGCCGCCCTCGGGCGTGGGGAACGTGCCCACGATCTGACCGCCCTCGAACTGGGCGCTCGTGACGTAGAACGCGGTCGGCAGGTCGACGACGAGGCCGTCGATCTGGCCGTTCTTCAGCGCCTCGACGGCGAGATCGTTCGTGTCGTAGACCTTGGGCTCCTTCGACGGGGCGATCGTCGAGGTGATCGCCGCGAGGCTGGTCGTGCCGACCTGGGCCCCGAACTGGAAGTCCTTCAGGCCGGAGATCGTCGTCACCTTCGCGATGTCCGAGTCCTTCGCGCCGACGACGGCCTGGCTCACGTCGAAGTAGCCCTCCGACAGATCGACCGCCTGGGCCCGCTCTTCGCTGTAGCTGACCTGCGACAGGTAGATGTCGAAGTCCTTCGGCCCGGGCGCGATCGCATTGTTGAACGGCACCGCGACCCACTGGACCGTATCGCCGACGAAGCCGAGGTTGCGGGCGATGGACCACGCCGTGCGGCCCTCGAACCCGAGGCGGTTGGTCGGGTCGCCGAGCTCCCACGGGTCCGGATTGGGATCCGAGGGCTGGTAGTACGGGGGGTACGCCGGGTTGTCGGCGCCGATCGTGAGGGTGCCGGCGGTCTTCGTCGCGAGCGAGCCCGGGGTGCAGCTGGCGGTCGCCGCGGAAGGCGACGCCGATGCTGCGGCGGATCCCGATGCGGCCGGGCTCGCGGCGACCGAGGCCCCCGCGGACGGCGAGGCCGTGCCGCCGGAGCAGGCCGCGGCGAACACGGCGACGAGGGCGAGGGCAGAGATGCCCGTGACGGTGCGCATGGGTATGCGATCTCCTCCAAGTGATGCGCGGCGGATTGTACCGCCGGTGAATCGAGCTCCAGGCCTTGTGTGCCGGGCGGGCTGGTCGGGCGGCCCGCCGCCCCGTGAAGCCGGAGAACAAAACGAGCCGCGAACCCCTCCGGTTTCGCGGCCCGGTGGACCTCGGCTCCGAGATCCTCGGTGTCAGGCGGCCGATGATCGGGGAGGAGACTCGGCCCCGTCAACCGCGTTCGGGCGCGAGCTCCACCTCCAGGCCGCCGCTGAGCCGCATCGATTCCGCGGCGTTGCCCTGGTTGACGCCGATGCAGACGCGGCCGTACGAGTCCTCGTAGAGCAGTGGCTCGCCCCGCTCCCGCTGGCCGAACGTCGGCGACCAGGCGACGACGTGAACCGGCCCGTCGCCGAGCGTCACCCGGAACCGTCGCCCGGCCGGCGTCCCGATCGCGGCGGTGAGGTCGCTCGTGAGGGCGGACAGCTTGGCGTTGCCGAACGTGTCGACGTACACGATCTCGGTCACCAGGCGGCCGTCGGCGATTCGCGGCGTGGGGAGCGGCGACGGGACGAGCGTCGCCGGATCGAGCGCCGGCCCGAGCGTCTCGAAGGCGACGCCGCACGCAAGGTGCGCTGCGGCCGGCGCGAACACGTCGCGGCCGTGGAACGTCGAGCTGACCACCGGCAGGCGGTACGCCTCGTTCGCGAGCTCGCGCGCCTCCACGATCCCGCCCAGCCGCTCGGCAGCAGGCAGGAGGAGCCCGTTGTCGGGGCCGATCAGCGCGTCACCCCGAGCCACGCGCAGGGCCAGCGCGCGGCGGGACGTCCCCACCCCCGGATCGACGACCGCGACGTGCGTCCCGACCGGCACGTAGGGCAGCGCGGCCCACAGGGCGAGCGCCGCCTCTCCCACGGCGTACTTCCGCACGTCGTGCGCGAGATCGATGACCTCGGCGTCGCGGCAGATGCCGAGGATCACCGCCTTGCAGATCGCGGCCGACGGGTCGCGCAGGCCGAAGTCGGTGAGGAGCGTGACGATCGGGCCGGCCATCGCGGGCGATCGTAGGGCCTGCGAGGCGGTTAACGCCGAAGCGACGCCGGGAGGAGGTCGGCGTCGCTTCGGACGAAGAGCCGACACCGACGGGGAGGAGGAGTCCGCCAGCATCGAGGTGATGTTCGGTTCGTTGTGCTGCACCGTGGTGGGGTGTGGGCACTATGGTCGCGGCGGTCCCGCGCAGCGATCACCCGTGAGTACGGGTGGGCGGGTACTTGCGGTCCTCCCCGCATCCGTCGTCGGGACGGCACGCGAAACGGCTGCGCGGCCGCTCGTCGCTAGACTCGGGCCGTGCGCGTGCGGACGATCGAGCTGCGGATGCTGGGCGTGGCGCTGACCACCCTGTGGGCGGCCGCGTTCCTGCTCGTCCTGTTCGGCTATCGGCCCGGCGGGCCTGTCGACCTCGCGGTCGGCATCGCGGCGATCGGTCCGATCATCGTCGCCCTCGCGGCCGTCGCGTGGCCACCGGTGGCGCGCGGGGACCGGGCTTTTGCGGGGACCGCATGGCTCGCCCTCGGTGCGATCCTCCTCCTCGTCCCGTCCCTCAACGGCCTCATCACACAGCTCGAGGGTCGCGGGCCGCAGACCCTCCTGCCATCGATCGAGGCCGGCTACCCGTGGCTGCTCGCGCTCGTCGCCACGGGCCTGTTCGCCGGCCTCGGGCTCGCTCGCCGGAGACTCGGGGAGACCGCGGTGCGCCGGCGCCGGCTGGTCATCGGGGGCGCCATGGGCGCAGGGCTGGTCCTGTTGACGGGCGCTGCCTTCGGTGCGGCGGCGCTCGTCAACGAGCTCGCGCTGGCCGATCGACCCGCGATCGGCTCGCGGTTCGGCCCCAGCGATCCGGCCATGGAGGTCCCCGAGTGCAGTGGCGACCTCACCGCGGGAGAGACGGCTCGGCTGGTCCTGCAGATGGACACCTCGATCGACGACCGCCGGACCGGGCAGCTGCGCATCGAGGGGATCCGCACCGGCCCCGACTTCCGGTACGCGGGCTACGTCGCCTCGCCACTCGGACTCGGCCAGCGCGGCATGACGCGCTCCGCGGGGAAGGCGTGGGAGTTGGGTCCCTCCCGGGCGTGGAGGAGCGTCACGATCGATCGGGCAGCCGGCCACGACCTCGACCGGACCGTGGTCCTCGAGGCCCTCTCGCCCGACCAACGGGCCGTCGCCGAGGATCGCGGCCTGTCGTTCATCGAGGGTGCTCGCGCTCGCCACTGCCGCGTCCCGCTCGAGGGTGAGAGCCTGCGCCGCGCCCTCCCCCAGGTCTCGCTGCTCGTCGGCGACACGGACCTGTCACGGTGGCGCGGGGACATCGACTACTGGGTCTTCGCCGACGGGGAGCTGGGCCAGGTGGACGGACGCCTGACCGGGCCTGCCGGTACGCTCGATCCCGACGCGCTCAACGCGCTCATCCGGTTCCGGCTGACGGCGGTCGACCGGGGGCTGCCGATCACCGTCGTGCCGCCGCTCGGCTGAGGGAGGAGCCCGATGACCGACGAGCTCGACGCGTTCGACGATCCTGGCGCGCTCGACGACGGCGCGCGGGTCGAGGGCAAGCGGGACCGTCTGGCGCGACTCCTGTCGGTGCTGCGGATCCTCCAGGCCCACGGGGACGCGGGCGTCTCGCCGGCCGAGATCGCCCGCCGGACGGGGATGTCGAAGCGGTCGATCTACCGCGACCTCGACGCGCTCCAGACCGAGATGCAGGTCCCGCTGTGGAGCGACAAGGGCCGCTGGGGCGTGCAGCCCGGGGCGTTCCTCCCGCCGCTGCGGCTGACGCTGCCCGAGGCGATGGCGGTGTTCCTGTCGGCCCGCCTCGTGACGCGCTATGCAGACAAGTACGAGCCGAACCTCGCGTCCGCCTTCGGGAAGCTCGGTGAGGCGCTGCCCGACGCGCTCCGGGAGCACGTCGAGCGGACCCTGGACGACCTCGCGCAGCGCCGTGTCGACCCCGACTTCAACCGCCACGTCACGGACCTCACGCGGGCCTGGGCGGAGCGTCGAGTGGTCCGATTCCGCTACCAGCCAGCCCGCTACGACGGGACGGAGCGGGAGGCTCGCGTGGCGGAGGTCGAGCCGTACCTGCTCGAGCCGTCGTTGGCGACGCACGCCCTCTACCTCATCGGGCTCGACCGCACGCGGGGTGCGATCCGCACGTTCAAGGTGGAGCGGATCGTGGACCTGGCCGTGACCCCCGAGACCTTCGACGCCCCGGAGGCCGTGGCGCTCGCGACGACCCTTCGCCGGGCGTGGGACATCATCGCGGACCAGCCGGAGACGGAGGTCGTGCTGCGCTTCGCGCCGATGGTCGCCGCACGCGTCGGCGAGGCCACCTGGCACCCGAGCCAGGACATCCGCGAGCTGTCCGACGGCTCCCTCGAGTGGCGCGCGCGCGTGGCGGGCACGATCGAGATCCGGCTGTGGATCCTGTCGTGGGGCGACGAGGTCGAGGT
>DATFQL010000231.1:0-16467 GCA_035264305.1 Candidatus Limnocylindrales bacterium
CAGGCCCTGGTCGGTCCAGTTGGCGTTGAAGGTCGGGTTCTTCTTGAGCGCCTCGGCCGATGCCTTGACGACGAACGGGACGAACGACAGGCCGATCCCCTCCTTCGCCTGGTAGGCCCGCTTGGCCGTCTCCCGCAGCCGGACGAGCCGCGTGGCATCGATTTCCATCTGGACGTACGCGTGTGGGGCACTGAGCGCCCGGGTCATCTGTGCGGCGATGCCCTTGCGCATCTGGGTCATCGGGACGAGCACCTCGTCCGCACCCGCGGGGAACGAGATCCCCGCGTTGGTCGATGCCGCGGCCGCGCGGGGAGCCGGTGCCGGTGCCGCGCCAGCGGTCGCGGCGGGCTGGCCGGCCGCGAGCGCGTCATTCGATCCGGGGGCGGCGGGCGTCTGGCCCGTGCGAACGGCTTCGACGTACGCCAGCACGTCCTCGCGGGTGATCCGGCCGCCGCCTCCGGTCCCTGCGATCTGCGCGGCCTCCAAGCCATGCTCCCGGAGCACACGCCGGACTGCCGGGGTCATGCGGGCGTTCGGGTCGCCATCAGCCGACGGCGCGGCTGACGGAGCCGTGGCGGATGGAGCGGTCGCCGTCGCGGCGGTCGTGCTCCTGACGGACGTCGGCGCAGTGTTCGCCGCGCTCGCGGCCGCGCGCTCGTCAGAGCGCGCCGGGCCGCTCGCCGGTGCCGACGCCGACGCCGCAGCGGCGTCCGCGTCGGCGGGCTCGACCTGGACCATGCCCTCCGGCTCGGACTCGGGCTGCGCCTCGGTCGCCACGGGCGTGGCCGCGGCAGACGCGGTGCCATCTACAGCGCCTTCGTCCTCGGTCTCGATGACGGCGATCTCGGCGTTGTTGGGCACGGTGGCGCCTTCCTCGGCGAGGATCTCCTTGAGGACGCCCGCATAGGGGCTCGGGACCTCGGCGTTCACCTTGTCGGTGATCACCTCGAGGAGCGGCTCGTACTTCGCGACGGCGTCACCCGGCTGCTTGAGCCAGCGACCGATCGTCCCTTCCGCGACGCTCTCGCCGAGCTGCGGCATCGTCACCTTGGCCACTGGATCTGTTCCTCCGCTGGGGCGCTACGCGGGAGCACCTCGGATCGCTGGTTCTAGTGTCGCGCATCCCGCACCACCGCGCCCACCGGGGCAAGCGTTGCGACCGGCGTCGTCGGGGTGCCACGATCGACCCACGGAGCCATCTTGCTGCCAACCTGACACGTCCCGACCGCGTGCCGCGCTACCGTGGTCCGTGTGGACAAGGTCACCTGGCGGCAGATCGCGGCCCTGCGAATGCACCGTCAGCACCTGCTGAAACCCGCGCCGCGGACCCGCATGGTCGAGACCGTCCGCGCACACGTCGCGATCCAGGCCCAGGTCATGTCGTCCGCGGAGCTGGCGCTCCGGGCGCGGGTCCGCGGGCTGCGGCGCGACGACGTGCGCACGGCGCTGTGGACCGATCGGACGCTCGTCAAGACGTGGGCGATGCGCGGCACGCTGCACCTCGTCGCGGCGGACGAGCTCCCCGAGCTGGTTCGCGGTCTGGGCACGAGGCTCGGCTGGCAGACCGCAGTCTGGCTTCGCTACTTCAAGGTGACGAAGGACGAGATGGTGGCGCTCCAGGACGCGATCGGCGAGCTGCTCAGCGACGAGCCGATGACGCGCCAGGAGCTCGCCGACGCGCTCGCCGCGAAGCTGGGCGACCCGGCGTTCGCAGAGCGCGTCACCTCCAGCTGGGGCACGTTCCTCAAGCCGGCGGCCGGCCGAGGTTTCCTCGCGTTCGGGCCGGAGCGCGGCCGGAACGTCACCTTCGTCCACCCGGCCCACTGGCTGGGCATCGAGATGCCGGAGCCGGCCGACGACGGCTTCGACGCGGTCATCGTCCGCCACCTCGCGGTGTTTCCCGGAGCGTCGAAGGGCGAGCTCGCACGATGGTGGGGTACCGCCGCCAGTCGCGTGACCGCGGCGACGCGGCGCGTCGGCGACAGGCTCGTCCTCGTCGACGTCGAGGGCACCAAGGCGTATGTCCTGGCCGAGGACGTCGATGCGCTGTCGGCCGCCGAGCCGCTGCCGGATGCGACGATCCGGCTCCTCGGCGGCTTCGATCCGTACACCCTCTCGCTGCAGAAAGAGGCCGAGCCGCTGCTGCCGATCGCGCGCCGGCCGCTCGTCTCGCGCACCGCGGGCTGGATCAGCGCCGTGCTGCTCTCCGGCGGCGCGGTCCGCGGGACATGGGTACACGAGACGAAGCCCGCGGGGACGACGATCGAGGTGTCGCCCTGGCGACGGCTGACGAAGGCCGAGAACCGAACCGTGGAGGCGGAGGCACAGGCGATCGGTTCGTTTCTCGAGCCCGCGCGCGACGTCCGGGTGATGGTCAGGCCGCCGAGCTAGCCTCGTCCTGCTCGGGACTCCGGGTACACCTCGCAGGCGCGCGCCACGACCCCTGCGCGCTCGACGTCGTGCAGCCCGGTGACGGACCCAGCCATCAGTAGGCCGCGAGGCGGCGGATCGCGTCGGCAATCTTGGCGGGGCTCAGCATGAACCAGTCCTCGAGGGCGTGGTTGTAGGGCACGCCGGGGACGTCCGGGCCCGCGATCCGCGTCACCGGCCCGTCGAGGTAGTCGAACGCCTCCTCGGCGACGATCGCCGCGATCTCCGCGCCATATCCACCGAACCGGTTGTCCTCGTACGCGACGAGGCACTTCCCGGTCTTGCGGACCGAGCCGAGCAGCGTCTCGCGGTCGAGCGGACGCAGCGAGCGGAGGTCGACGACCTCGCAGTCGATCCCCTCGGACTCGACGCGCATCGCGGCCTCCAGCGCGTACTGGACCATGAGCCCGTACGCGATGACCGTGAGCTGGCGGCCCTCGCGGCGGACCTGCGCCCGGCCCAGCGGCACCGTGTACTCCCCCGCCGGTACCTCGCCGCGCACCGAGCGGTACATCTTCTTGTGCTCGAAATAGAGGACCGGATCGTCGTCGCGGATCGCGGACCGCAGGAGGCCCTTCGCGTCGTACGGCGTCGACGGCACCACGACCTTGAGCCCCGGGACGTGCGTGAAGAACGCCTCCACCGACTGCGAGTGGTAGAGCGCACCATGCACCCCGCCGCCGTAGGGCGCGCGGATGACCATCGGGACGGTGAACCCGTTGTTCGACCGGTAGCGCATCCGGGCTGCCTCGGACACGATCTGGTTGAACGCCGGGTGGATGAAGTCGGCGAACTGGATCTCGGCGATCGGGCGCAGACCGTTGAGCGCGGCGCCGATGGACGCCCCCACGATCATCGACTCGGTGAGCGGGGTGTCGATCACCCGGTCGTCGCCGAACTCCGACCACAGCCCGTCCGTGGCGAGGAACACGCCACCCTTCTTGCCGACATCCTCGCCCAGCACGACGACCGACTCGTCCCGGCGCATCTCGTCCGCCATGCCCTCGCGAACGGCCTCGATGAACGTGCGCACCGCCATCAGTCAGACCCTCCGGCGCCCGTGTCGTGCGTATGCGTCGGGGCCTGCGGCTGCCCGGCCGCGGCGGGGTGCCAGGGCGGTGGGGCCTCCGACGGCCACGCCTCGCCGTACACGTGGTCGGCTGCGGTGAACGGGTCCGGGTCGGGCTCCGCCTCGGCATGGTCCGTGGCGTCCTCGACGATCGCCGCGATCTCCGCGCGCATCGCCGCCTCGATCTCGTCGGTGAGGACGCCGGCAGTCCGCAGCAGCTCGCCGAAGATCGGCAGCGGATCGTGCGCCAGGCCCTCCGCGAGGTCCTCGTCGGTCCGGTACTTCGTCTGCTGGTCGTCCGAGGAGTGGGCGGTGAGCCGCGTCACCTTGGCCTCGATCAGCGTGGGGCCACCCCCGGACCGTGCCCGGTCGACGGCCTCGCGTCCCGCGGCGTAGCAGGCGAGGACGTCGGTGCCATCGACGATCACGCCGGGCATCCCGTAGCCCGATGCCCGGACCGCGACGTCCTTGACCGACAGCTCCTTCTCTGCCGGGACGCTGATCGCGTAGCCGTTGTTCTCGACGACGAACACGAACGGCAGCCGGTGGATCGCCGCGAAGTTGAGCGCCTCGTGCACGTCCCCCTGGTTCGAGCTGCCCTCGCCCATGATCGCCACCGCCACCTGGTCGACCTTGCGCGCCTTGGCCGCGAGCGCGATGCCCACGGCGTGGAGGATCTGGGTCGCGACCGGGGACGACACGGAGACGATGTGCCGCGCGGGGTGGCCGTAGTGGCCGGGCATCTGCCGGCCGCCGGACGAGGGATCGACGCCCTTCGCGTACTGCGCGAGCATCAGGTCCCGGGCCGTCATCCCGAAGGCCAGGCAGGTCGCGATCGAGCGATAGTACGGCGCGATCCAGTCGTGTCCCTTTCGCAGCGGCCAGGCGAGGCCGACCTGGGCGCCCTCGTGGCCCTGCCCGCTGATCACGAACGGGGCCCGGCCGGCCCGGTTGAGGATCCACATCCGCTCGTCCACGGCCCTCGCGAGCGCGACCGTGCGGTACATCGCAACGAGGTCGGCGTCGACGAGGCCCACCGAGGCGGCGAGGGGGCTCGTCGCGGCGTCGCCGCCGCGGTCCGTGACCGTCATCGCATCCTCCTCAGCCGGTGCCGGTGTCCGCCGCGTGACCCCCGCCGCGCGGCATGCCGGCGTCAGAAGTTGATCGAGCGGCCGTCGACCGCCATCGCGGTCTCGCCCAGGATCTCCGAGTACGTGGGGTGGGCGTGCGTGGTCAGCCCGATCTCCCACGGCACGGCCTCGAGCGTGAACGCGAGGCTCGCCTCGGCGATCAGGTCCGTCGCATGGGGACCGATGATGTGGATCCCGAGCGTCTCGTCGGTCTCCTTGTTGGCGATGACCTTGGTGAACCCCTCGTACTCGCCGCCGATGATCGCCTTCGCGACGGCCTGGAACGGGACCTTGGCGACCTTGATCGGCAGCCCCAGCTTCTCGCACTCCTGCTCGGTCAGGCCGACGGAGGCGATCTCTGGGCGGCAGTAGGTCGCCTTGGGCTGCTTGACGTAGTCCATCCCGTGGACGTCCGGATCGCCGGCGATCGTGTGCGCGGCCGTGGTCCCCTCGTGTGCCGCCGTGTGGGCGAGCATCAGCCCGCCGACGATGTCGCCGATCGCGTACAGGTGCGGCTCGCGGGTGCGCATGTGGTCGTCGACCTTGACGAAGCCCCGGTCCAATTCCGCCGAGGTCGTCTCGAGTCCCACGTCCTCGACGTTCGTCGCCCGCCCCGCGGCGACGAGCAGCATCTCCGCCTGGAGCTCGGTCGTGTCCTTGCCCTCGGGCCCAACCGTCATCCGGACGCCGTTGTCGTCCGGATGGACGGAGGCGGCGTCGAAGCGGGCGTTCGTCATGATCTTGATCCCGCGCCGGCTGAAGCTGCGCTCCAGCTCCTTGCTCACGTCGCGGTCCTCAAGCGGCATGATCGCGGGCAGGTACTCGAGCAGGGTGACCTCGGACCCGAGGTCGTGGTACATCGACGCGAACTCCACCCCGACCGCGCCCGCGCCGATGACGATCACCGACGCCGGGAGCCTGTCCATCTTCAGGACGTCGTCCGAGGTCACGATCCGTGAGCCGTCGGGCTCGATGCCCGGCAGGCTCTTCACCCGTGACCCCGTCGCCAGGATCACGTCCGTCGCGTTGAGGACCCGCTCGCCGCCGGCGCCGGGCGCCCCGTCGTCGCCGGCCATCTGGACGCGCACCTTCGTCGCGCCATCGAGCCTGCCGCGGCCCTGGATCCAGGTCACGTCGTACTTCTTGACGAGCGACTGCACGCCCTTCCACATCCGGGTCACGACCATGTCGCGGCGGGCCGCCATCTTCGGGTAGTCGACGGTCGTGTCGCCGGCCAGCGTCAGCCCGAAGTCCGAGGCGTGCCGGAGGCGCTCGTTGAACGCCGCGCTCTCGAGGAGCGCCTTGGTCGGGATGCACCCCCGATGGAGGCACGTGCCGCCGAGCTTGTCCTCGTCGACGAGCGCGACCTTGAGGCCCAGCTGGCTCGCGCGGAACGCCGCCGCGTAGCCGCCGGTGCCGGCACCGAGCACGACGAGATCGAAGTCATTCGAGGAGCCGACGGCCATCGGTCAGGGGGTCTCCGACTGCGGGCGCGCACGCCGCGCGCACAGGGGGCATCGCTTCGATCGTACACCCCGGCAGCCGTCGCTCCGCGGCGCCGCGACGCGGCGACGGAAGCCACCGGGTCGTCAGGTGCGGACGCGGCCGACCGTCATCCTGCCTCGCGTCGCTGCGGCAGTCCGACCCGCTCGCGATACATCGCCCATTCGCGCGCCACGAGGCGCAGGTCGCCGTCGGCGAGCCGCTCGTCGACCGTCCCCAGGCCCTCGACGTGGTACAGCGCCGGCACGCCTTCGAGGGGCTTGGCGCGCTGCCATGCCCGCCACTCGTCGAGCGACGGCATCGCCCAGTCGTCGGTGTCGATCGGCACGCCAGGCATCGCCGCTCGCACCACCGCAGCCCGGTGGCGGAGCTGTGCGACGACCGGCACGTGCGGTTCGGGGTCCTCGAGCCGCAGCGCGTCGTTGAGGCGGATCATCGAGACGACGTCCGCGAACAGCGCGTTCGGGGTGTGTGTCACGAGCAGGGCGTCGGGACGCTCGGCGCGAGCCGCTCCCGCGACGATCTCGAGCAGCCGGTGGAGCAGGGCGATCCCCCACGGATGGGCGTCGCCTCGCGGCCCGTGCTCCTCGGCCCAGGTCCGCAGCCCGGCACCCGACGGCGTCGAGGCCGTGAAGTCGATCTTCAGCCCGTCCGCGCCGAGGCCGCCTGCGCCCGGTGACCGGAACAGCCGCCGGATCGACGCATCGAGAGCCGTGACGTAGGCAGGATTCGTCGGGTCCGCTGCGACCGGCCGGCCGGCGCCGTCGCGGATGCACCACTCGGGTGGCAACCCTTCGGGATCCCAGGCCTTCCACCACAGGAGCACGCGAACGTCGGCATCGTGGCGATCCGCGATCCACGCGGCGAGATCGGGCCACCGGGAGGGGTCGGGCTCGTTCGTGCCATAGGCCAGCTGCCACTTGTCGTCGATCACGATCGTGCCGGGATGGACGCCACCGGCGGCGAGTCGAGCCAGCCACCGGTCGTAATGCGCCTGGGCGGCGAGCGCCGCGGGCGGCTCGTCGACCTCGGCGGAAAGCGCCCACTGCGCGCCCCAGCCGCAGAACATCGGCTCGCGCCACCATCCGGTCATCCCGTCGATGTCGTCCATGACATGACCCACCGTGTCCGCGTCGCTCGACGCGACGACGATCGCCGGAGGCGATGGCGCCGCGAGCGCCGCATACGGGTCGGGCTGGCCGGGCACGAGGACGACCCACGGGGACGTCCATCGCCCGTCGACGACGGTATGGCCCTCGTAGTCCATCCGGATGTCGAACCCGATGTCATCCGCCTCCCAGGCCACCTGCGTGAACGGGACCTCGGCCACGTCCGTGGCCGCCACCCCGATGCCCAGCCACGGGCCGTCTGGCACCTGGAGCGGATCGGGGGCCGCCTCGCGCGCGGCAGCGAACGCGAGCGGACCGGGGGTGAAGAACCAGCGACCGCCCGCCGGACTGCCGCTCCCCACGACGCCGGACGCCGTCGACTCGCCGGCCGGTGCCACGATCCGCCGGGGGCTGTCGGGATTGCCCGACACCAGCGACTCGAAGCCTCGGCCGCTCCACCACCGGCCGCTGTCCATCCCCTGCCATGCCGAGCCCCGGCCGCCCAACAGCCGCACGTCCGTGAGGCGGCCCTTGCCGACGACCTCGATGCACACGGCGAGCCTGTCGTCCGCCGCGCACAGCACAAGGCGACAGGCCTCCCAGCGTGCCGATCTCACCCGCCACGTGACGATGACGACGCCTGGGTTCCCCTCGGCCGCTGCCACGACCGGCTCGTCGACCGCCCACCACTCGTCGGGGCCTTCGAGCGTGTCGACGGCGCCGATCGCCGCGAGCACCGCCCAGCGCGTCCCGGCGTCGTCGAGGAGATCCAGGAACGGGCGGCCCGCGCGCCGCTGGACGAGCGACCACGCCGGAGCGTCGAGCACGAGGCGTCCGTCGTCGGTCCGAACCACCGCGGCCATCGGCGAACTCCCCTGTTAAACGAAAACCGGGCCGCGGAAGCCGCGGCCCGGCATGCGTGTCGTGTGTCCCGGGTCAGTTGCCCCGCATGTTGCGGAAGCAGTCCGAGCAGTAGACCGGCTTGCCATTGGTCGGCCGGAAGGGCACCTTCGCGTCCTTGCCGCAGTTCGAGCATGTCGCATCGAACATCTCGCGCGGCGCGCTGCTGCGGTTGCCGTAGCCACCACCACCGCCGCCGCCTTCATAGCCGCCGGCGGAGTAGCCGCCGCCGCCGCCGCTGTACCCGGACTCATAGCCGCCGCCCGCGTACGAGCTGCCGCCATACCCGCCACCTTCGCTCTGGCGCGCAGCCTTGCGGCTCGCCCGGCACGAGGGGCACCGGCGGGGCTCCGAGAATCCCTTCTCGGCATAGAAGGCCTGTTCGCGCTCGGTGAAGGCGAATTCCATCCCGCAGTCGGAACAGGTCAGGGTCTTGTCGGCCACGTGCCGATCTCCTCCGTGTGTCGCCGCCGCTTGCCCGGGTCCTACGAGTTGCTGGTGCACCGCCGGAGGAGACCAAGTGTCGAACGTGCGATCGAGTGTGAGCCGTGCCCGGTCGTCCGTGCACCCGGGCAGTCTACGCACAATCCGCAACCGTGGCGATACCCAATTTCGCGCCTCCCGAGGGACGATTGTCCGAGGGCACGGACGCACCGTCAGCCGGGGATCCCGTACTCCCGGCGGGCCGTCCCGAGGTAGGTCCGGACCTCCTCGGCCTGGCGTTCCGCATCCCAGCCGAGCACATGCCCGGCGATCGCGGCCACGCGTGGCGCCACGGCCTCCCCCCGGTCTCGGAGGGTATGGACGAGCCGGATCCGGCGCGCGAGCAGGTCGTCCAGCGACTGCGCGAGCTCGCGGTCCGCGGCCCACGCGATCTCGGCCTCCAGGTACGGCTCGCCGTCGACGAGGGGCCGGACGAGGTCGTGCTCGCGACCGTACGCGAGGACCGCGTCCGCGTCGGTTCCGTGGCGCTCGACGAGGGATGCGGACGCCTCCGCGGTGAGCCCCGGCTCCTGTGCGGCGAGGCGCTCGGCAAGGCGGTCCAGCGCAGCCCGGGGCGCGGCGCCATGGATCGGGAGGTGACGCGTCCGGCTGGGCCTGCGACGCCCCTCGTCTGCGCCGAGCACGGCGTCGACGCCGTCGCGGGCCATGACCCGGTACGTCGTGTACTTGCCGCCGCTCACGCGCACGAGGCCGGGCGCCTCGACTGTGACCTTGTGCTCCCGGGAGACCTTGACGGACGAGGCGGTCCCCGACGGCGCGATCAGCGGCCGGAGCCCCGCGTACGTCCCCACCAGGTCGTCGCGGGTGAGCTTGAGCTCGAGCGCACCGTTGAGCGTGCCGAGGATCTCGTCGACGTCCTCGCTCGTCGCCGCGACCCGGTCCACCGGTCCCGTGTGCGGCCGGTCGGTCGTGCCGATCACCCAGTGGCGGGGCCACGGCATGAGGAACGCGACGCGCCCCGGGATCCGCAGGGTGATGCCGCCACGGGCCTCGATCCGGTCGCGCGGGATGACGATGTGGGCGCCGCGCGCAGGCAGGACCTCGAACGAGGCGGGGCCGAACGGCCGGTCGGGCAGCGCGCCCCACACGCCCGTCGCGTCGAGCACGGCCGTCGCCCGGACATCGAATGTCCCAGCCGTCAGCCGGTCCTCCACCGTCGCGCCCGCGACCGCGTCCGTGGCACGGGCACCCGCGCGGATGGGGCCCCGCGCGCGGACGCGCGTGACGGCAACCGCGTGCTCACCGAAACGCGCCTGCGCCGTGCGTACCACGGCCAGCGTGAAGCGCGCGTCGTCCTCCATCGCGTCGTGGTACAGCAGCGACCCGCGCAGGCCGCTCACCTGGAGGTCGGGCGCGTAGTCGAGCGTGTCGCGCACGCCGAGATGGCGGTGCCAGCCGCCCGATCGGCGACTGCCGAGCAGGTCGTAGAGCGTGACGCCGGCCTCGTAGAAGGCGCGCGTGATCACGGGTGGGCCATACAGCGGGAACAGGAACGCCTCGAGCCGGACCAGGTGCGGCGCGAGCCGGAGCAGCCGGGCGCGCTCGGCAAGCGCCTCGCGGACGAGCGGGATCTCGAGCTGCTCGAGATACCGCAGGCCGCCGTGGATGAGGCGGCTCGAGCGCGAGGACGTTCCAACCCCGATGTCGTCCTGCTCGACGAGCGCGACGCGCAGGCCGCGGCTCGCGGCATCGAGGAAGGCGCCCGCGCCGACGATCCCGCCGCCGACCACGAGCAGGTCCCACGTCTCGTTCGCGAGCCGTTCCAGGTCCGCGCCACGACGCGCGAGCGGGGGCGGAGTGTCGTGCACGGAGGGCTGGGTCATCGGGGATCCTTCGAGGTCAGGCTCCCGGTCCGGGTGAGCGCAGGATCCGCCACAGGACGAGGGCGGTTCCGACGATGAGCACGAGGATGAGGAGCGGCGTCTGGAACACGACGCTCTGCCCCTCCCTGGGGAGGAGCGCGGTCACCCCGGCCGCGACGAGCACGGTCACGATGACCGCGACCGCCAGCAGCAGGACCTGGCGGAGGCCCGGCTGTTGACCGTCAGACACGGTCGACCTCGGGCGGGATGCCGATGGGCGCCACGAGGATTCTCCCGGCGAGGGCCTTGCCGATGCGTGCCCGGAGCCCCGTCTTGGGTCGATGGAACGTGACGGTGAGGTCGGCTCGCGCGACAGGATCGCTCGGATCGCCGCTGGTGAGGTCGACGGCCGTGGGGGTGTCGACCGCGATCACGGGGACACCCGCCGTCCGTGCCCGGTTGATCACCCCGACGGCCTCCCGCACCGGGTCGCGGAGCCGGCCGCGTACGCCGGTGCCGAGGAGCGCGTCGACGACGACACCGGCGCGATCGATCCCCTGGCCCAGGATGTTGACGTCGCGCGCGACGGGCGCATGGATCCGCTGCACGAGCGAGATGCCCTCGAGCCGACGCCAGTTCCGCGCCGCGTCCGCCGTGCCCGGCTTCTCGGCGGTCGCGACGAGCACCGCGATCGAGGGGATGCCCCAGCTCGCCAGCACGCGCGCGGCCACGAACCCGTCGCCGCCGTTGTTCCCGGGCCCCCCGAGGATCAGCACGGGCCGGTCGAGGCGAGCGTTGTGCTCGAGCAGCGCCCGGGCAGCGGCCGCCACCGCCGTGCCGGCGTGCTCCATGAGCGTCGCGCCCGGCGTGCCCGTCGCCTGCGCCTTGCGGTCGAGCCCGGTCATCACCTCGGCGGAGATCGCGTTCCTCGCCGCCGCGTCGGCCCACCGGATCGTCAGCTCGTCGAGGGTCGCCGTCGCCAGCGTCGGGTCGTCTGCGGGCAGAGGGACGGATCGGGTCGGCACGTGGCAGAGCGTATCGCCTGCCTCGCCGCGCCGCCCTCGTCAGCGGGGGAGCCGAGCCTCGGGGCCGGCCGGCGTGTCCCGGGCCTCTACGAGACCGTCGCGGGCGAGGCCGAGCACGGCCGACCGGACCGCCCCAGACCCGTGGCCACCGATCGGCTGATCGAACCGGGTCCACACGTCCGTCGTCCGGGCACGCTCGAGGATCCGGCCGCGCAGCCAGCGGTTGGTCGACTCGAACCGGGGCTCGGGTCGTCGCGCGCTCGCCCCGTTCGCGCGGACCGGGGCCGGGGACGGGCGAACCCCCGCGGCGTGCGCGCACCAGCTGATCGCCGGGCAGTCCGCGCAGCGCGGCCGGCGCGGCCGGCACACACGCTGCCCGACGTCCATCAGCGCGTGGGTCCACGCACCCGTCCGATCCTGTGGCACCGACGCATCGGCGAGCGCTTGCATCTCGGCGGCGGACAAGGCCTCGGGTCCGCCGGCGACGATCCGACCCAGGACGCGTCGGACGTTGACGTCGACCGCCCCGACGGGCTCGCCGAACGCGATCGCCGCCACGGCACGGGCCGTGTACGGCCCGACCCCTGGCAGCGCCTGGAGCTCGTCGACGCTCGCCGGCACCCGTCCGCCGTGCTCGTCGACGATCGTCCTCGCAGCCCTGTGGAGGAGCACGGCGCGCCGGTTGTACCCGAGGCCCGCCCAGGCCCGGACGACCTCCGCGACCGGCGCCACCGCGAGGGCCTCGACCGATGGGAAGCGTCGCATCCACGCCGTCCAGGCGTCCGCTGCCCGAGCCGCCTGTGTCTGCTGCGCCATGAGCTCGCTGACGAGGACCGCATACGGGTCGACCGTGGTCCGGAAGGCGAGCTCCCGTCCGGTCGCGTCGTACCACGCGAGGACGGCGTGGCGGACGGCGCCGTCGACGCCCGGCGAGGGCGACGGTCCGACGATGGCCGGGGCGATCGAGCGGCGTCGCGCGGGGGACACGCGGCTACGGTACGGCAGGTCGGCCGTTCGGCTCGACCGAAGGACCTGTAACGCAACAGCAACTTGCCGGTCTGGCCGCGTCGTCGCAGCATGCGCGGGGTGCACGAGCCTTCACCCGGCGGCGGGCGGCTCCTTCGTTCGGGCGTGGGTCGTCCTCCGGCGATCGTCGCCATCCCATCGGCGGACGCCGCGTTCCGGTTGCACGTGCAGGAGATCGCGGACCGGGGAGCGTTCACGGACCCGGCTGCGCTTGCCGACCGCCTCCGGCTGCTGTATCCCCGGGCGGTGGTCCGGATCCGGCTGCTCGAGGGCGAGCTGACCACCTGGTACGTCTATCGCGACGGCCGGTGGCGCCCGGATGCCGAGCTGGCGTGGTGGACGGACGACCGGGCAGGGCACGTCGACGTCACCCTCGACGGCTGGATCGTCGACGCGAACCCCACGGCGCGCGGGCTGCTGGGGATCGGGGCCGACGAGGCCGTGGAGCGCTACTTCACCGATTTCGTCGCTCCCGGGACCCTCCAGGATGCGGCGTCACTGTTCGCGATCGTCGTCGCCGGCAACCCGATCGAGGCGACGGTCCGGATGCGCCCCACCAGCGGCGACGTCATCGCGGTCGACCTCCGCGCGATCCGCGATGACACCATGGTCACCTGGGCGCTCCGCCTGGCCGACGACATCGAGGCCGAGCCTGCCGCCGTGGTGCCACGCCCGTCCCTGCGTTGCCTGCCCGTCGACGACTCGGTGTTCGCGTCGCTCGCCGAGCGGTCGCTGGCTCGCCTGCCGGAAGTGAGACCCGCCGAGCTTGCGATCCGGCTTCGACGCCTGTATCCGCACGCACAGGTGTTCGCCGAAGACGACACCTGGACGGTGATCCGTGACGCGTCGCAGTCGACTGCCGCCGACCACTGGTGGCGGACGGACTCGCTGCCCGAGGTGCGCTACACCGACCGGGGGCTGATTCTCGAGGCGAACGAAGCGGCCGTCGAGCTCCTGGCGTCGCCGCTCGTCGGCCACCACTGGCACGAGCTGGTGACGCCCGGCACGACGGCCCAGGTGGACCAGGTGATCGACCTAATCGTCGCGCAAGGCGGGGCGGTGTCCCGCTTCCGCATGCCGGCGCACGGCGGCGAGCTGATCGAGTTCGACTCGTTCACGGAGGTGCGCGACGGCATCCTGCGGACGGTGATGCGGCACCAGCCGACGACGATCGCAACGCGCTGACCCGGATGCGCTTCGGGGCAGCGTTCTGGGTGCAGCGGACGAGCTGGCCGGCGCTGCGCGAGGCCGTCGTCCACGCCGACGCCCGCGGGTTCGACACGCTGTGGGTCGACGACCACCTCCTGTGCGACGAGGGCGATTGGGAGGACGGCAAGCTCGAGGGCTGGACGACCCTTGCGGCCGTGGCCGGAGTCACGTCCGACAGCCGGCTGGGACTGATGGTCGCCGCGAACACGTTCCGCAACCCGGGCCTCACGGCGAAGCTGGCCACGACGCTGGATCACCTCAGTGACGGGCGCGCGATCCTGGGTGTCGGGGCCGGCTGGTTCGCGCGCGAGCACGAGGCGTTCGGGATCGAATTCGGGACGGGGTTCGGCGAGCGGCTCGACCGTCTCGGCGAAGCCGTCCCGCTCGTCCGGCGCCTCCTCGACGGGGAACGAGTGACCCACGAGGGTCGCTGGTACTCGTTCTCCGATGCGATCTGCGCGCCGCTACCGGTCCAGGCGCGGCTGCCGATCCTCGTCGGTGGATCGGGCCCGCGGAAGACGCTTCCGCTCGTCGCCCGGCATGCCGACATGTGGAATGCCTACGGGTCGCCCGAGGAGCTGGCGGCATCGGACTCGATCCTGCGCCGGGCATGTGAGGCGGCGGGACGGGACGACCGCGAGATCGAGCGGACGTTCAACGGCAACGTGGTGATCCGCGCGTCGCGGGAGGCGGCGGAGCTCGCGTGGCGAGGCTGGCTCGAGCGCCATCGGCCGCAGGCGGGCGAGGACCGGCTCAACGCGTTCGGGACGGTCGCCGACGTCGCCGAGGAGCTCGATCGGTATCGCGACGTCGGGTTCGGGCACCCCGTCCTGATCTTCCGGTCACCGTTCGACCTCGAGACGATGGACCGGCTGCCGGACCTGCGCGCGGCGCTCGGCGACTGACGCCCGCTGGCGTCAGCCGGCCGCTGGCGTCAGCCGGCCGCTGGCGTCAGCCGGACGCTGCGAGCTGTGCCACCTGCTCGGTCGTCGCGTGGTCCCCGCCCCCGAGCAGGTCCGCGAGCCCGGTCGCCGCCGCGTGCCCCTGCGCGATGCAGTCCGGCAGCCCGACGCCCCGGTACGACGCCCCGGCGAGCACTGCCGCCGGCCAGGCCGTCATCGCGTCCTCGATGGCGCTGACGCGGTCGAGGTGGCCCACCGTGTAGCGCGGCATCGAGCCGGACCAGCGGGTGACGCGCGCGAGGATCGGCTCGCCCGCGATCCCGAGCGTAGCCTCAACGTCGGCCCGCGCCGCCGCCACGAGGACGGCGTCCGCCTCCCCGGTCCAGCGGTCCTCGCCCCGGACGGACAGGCGCACCAGGACCGCGTCGTCCGGAGCGCGACCGGGCCACTTCTCGGACGACCACGTGCACGCCGAGATCGCGCCGCCCTCGGCTCCAGGCACGAGGTAGCCGTGGCCGACGAGTGGCCGCCCGACCGCGCCGCGGCGGTAGGCAAGGGTGACCAGGGCGGAGGAGCCGTGCGGAATCCCGGCGAGTGGCCGCGCGACGCCGGGCACCTCGTGTTCGAGGAGCGCGGCGGCGACCGGCGCGGGAGCCGCGACGACGACGCCGTCGTAGCGCCGGAGCGAGCCGTCGCGCAACCGCGCGGCGATGCCGGTTCCGGCGCGGAGCAACGACCGAACCTCCTGGCCCGTCACAACCTCCGCGCCGAGCGACCGGAGCGACGCGTCCAGCGCCTCGACGATCGACCCGATCCCGGCCCGCAGGGAGAGGAACGCGCCGCCGCTCTGCGCGCCGCGGGGTCGCGTCGCCGCAGCCGCCCGCATCGCCCGTCCCTCGGCCAGGCCGGCGAGCAGCAGGCTCCGGTGCGTTCGCTCGGCCGTTCGCAGCTGCGGGACGACGGAGTCGAGGCTGAGCTCGTCGATCGGCGTCCCGTAGATGCCGCCGACGAGCGGGCCCGCCAGCCGGTCGACGAGCGGCGACCCCAGCCGCGCGCGCAGCAGCGAGCCCACCGAGACGTCGCCCGGGCCGAGGATCCGCGGCCAGACCACGTCCTTCGTCATGCGCAGCTTCTCGCGCCGCGAGAACAGCCTCGTCCGCGCGAACGGCATCGCCCGCGTCGGCAGCACGAGCCCCAGGCCCGCGGGCATCGGGACGAGCGTGGCGCGGTGCCGGACGTAGACGACGCGTGGGTCGGTCGTCCCGATCAGCTGCTCGCCGAGCCCCAGGTCGCGGACCAGGTCGATCGCGGCGGGACGAGCGGCGACAAACGAGTCGGGCCCGTGCTCGATCGCGAATCCGTCGGCGTGCTCGGTGAACGCCTTGCCCCCGAGGCGGCCGCCGGCCTCGACGAGCGTCACTGCGACGCCGCGGAGTGCGAGCGTGCGCGCGGCCGCAAGCCCGGTGATCCCGCCCCCCACGACCAGGACGTGGCTCACCGCGCAGTGCCGAGCTCGTGCACCAGGTCGACGAGCCGCGCGAGATGATCGGGATCCGTCCCCGGAAGGACGCCGTGCCCGAGGTTGAACACGTGGCCCGGCCTTCCCGCATTCTGCTCCAGGACCCATCGGGCGCCTTCCTCCACCGCGCCCCACGGCCCGAGCAGCAGCACGGGATCGAGGTTCCCCTGCACCGCGCGGTCCCCCACCAGCGCGCGTCCCGCGGCGAGCCCGATCCGCCAGTCGAGGCCGATCACGTCGCCGCCGGCCGAGGCCTGGAGCGACAGGACCCCGGCGGTGCCGACGCCGAAGTGCGTCGTCGGCACGCCGAGTCCGGCCACGCGTTCGAAGAGCGTCCGC
>DATFQL010000232.1:0-15691 GCA_035264305.1 Candidatus Limnocylindrales bacterium
GACGTGCTGAAGGTCCAGGACGTGACCGCCGAGCAGGTCGTCGAGCACGAGCTCGCCCTCATCAAGGTCCGCGTGACCGACGCGAACCGGTCCGAGGTGATCAAGATCGTCGAGCTGTACAAGGGCTCGGTCGTCGACATCTCGGCCGAGTCCGTGATCGTCGAGGCGCACGGCACCGAGGCGGAGATCGACGCGCTCGTCGCGCTGCTTCGTTCCTATGGCATCAAGGAGCTGGTGCGAACCGGAGCGACCGTGATGCTCCGCGGCGCGACCAGCATCGAGGAGGCACTGAAGCTGTGACGGCACGGATGTACTACGACGCCGATGCCGACCTGTCGGCGCTCGAGGGACAGACGGTCGCGGTCATCGGATACGGGAGCCAGGGCCACGCCCACGCGCAGAACCTGCGTGACTCGGGGATCAGGGTGATCGTCGGGCTCGCCGAGGGCTCGAAGAGCCGCTCGATCGCCGAGGCCGCGGGCTTCGAGGTCCCGACCGTGGCCGAGGCCGTCAAGGCCGCGGACGTGATCATGATCGCCGTCCCGGACACGGTGCAGAAGTCCGTGTACGACAGCGAGATCGAGCCGCACCTGCGTCCCGGGCAGCTGCTGATGTTCGCCCACGGCTTCAACATCCGGTTCGGCCGGATCCAGCCCTCCGGGTCCATCGACGTCGGGATGGTCGCGCCCAAGGGGCCCGGGCACCTGCTGCGCAGCGTGTACGAGCAGGGCGGCGGCGTCCCGGCGCTGTTCGCGGTGGAGCAGGACCCGTCCGGCACCGGCCGCGCGCGGACCCTCGCGTATGCCCGCGGGATCGGCTCGACGCGCGCAGGCGTCCTCGAGACGACCTTCAAGGAGGAGACCGAGACCGACCTGTTCGGGGAGCAGGCGCTGTTGTGCGGAGGCGTCTCCGCGCTCGTCAAGGCGGCGTTCGAGACCCTCGTCGAGGCGGGCTACCAGCCCGAGCTCGCGTACTTCGAGACGATGCACGAGCTCAAGCTGATCGTCGACCTCATGTACCGGGGCGGGCTCAACTTCATGCGCTTCTCCGTCTCGGACACGGCCGAGTACGGCGACTACGTGTCGGGTCCGCGGGTGACCGAGGGCGCGAAGGCCGCGATGAAGGATGTTCTGTCGGACATCCAGTCGGGGTCGTTTGCCGCCAAGTGGATCGCGGTCCAGGACGCGGGCGGCGACGACTTCCGAAGGCTCCGCGAGCAGGACCGCAGCCACCAGATCGAGCAGGTCGGGGCCGACCTCCGGGCGAAGATGCCGTTCCTCAAGCCCGTCGTCGTCGAGGCGGGCCAGGCACAGGCCGTGGCGAGCGCGGTACCCGCAGGTGGTGAGCGATGACGTTCCAGGCCATCACACCCCGGTTCGGCGAGGGCGTCGCGGCCGGCCAGGTCCGGATCTTCGACACGACGCTCCGGGATGGCGAGCAGGCGCCCGGAGCGGGCCTGACGGCGGCCGAGAAGCTCGAGGTCGCCCGCCAACTCGCGCGTCTCCGGGTCGACGTGATCGAGGCCGGCTTCCCCGCCGCCTCGCCCGGTGACTTCGAGGCGGTCCGCCGGATCGCCCAGGAGACGAAGGGCGGCATCGCGGTCGCGGCGCTCGCCCGGTGCCGCGACGGCGACCCGCAGCGGGCCGCCGAGGCGATCAGTGCCGCAGAGCGTCCGCACCTTCACCTGTTCATCGCGACCAGCGACATCCACCTCAGGCACAAGCTGCGCATCGACCGGG
Organism: Candidatus Limnocylindrales bacterium; assembly: GCA_035264305.1. GTDB lineage: Bacteria > Chloroflexota > Limnocylindria > Limnocylindrales > CSP1-4 > CAIXZV01. The sequence continues at coordinate 1,740 of DATFQL010000232.1, forward strand.
ACGAGGCACGCCGCGAGGCCGTGCGCTGGGTCACGTGGGCGCGCGAGACGCTCGGCCGGGACGCCGAGATCGAGTTCTCGGCGGAGGACGCGTCGCGCACCGAGGACGAGTTCCTGCTCGACGTCTACGAGGCCGTGACCGAAGCCGGCGCGTCGACGCTCAACATCCCGGACACGGTGGGCTACGCGATCCCGTCCGAGTTCGGCGCGCTCGTCGGGCGCGTGAAGGAGCGGATCGGGGATGCCGCCGTCATCTCGGTCCACTGCCACAACGACCTGGGCCTCGCGACGGCGAACACCCTGGCCGCGGTCCAGGCCGGTGCCCGCCAGGTCGAGGTCACGATCAACGGGCTCGGGGAGCGGGCCGGCAACGCCTCCCTCGAGGAGGTCGTCATGGCCCTCCGGACGCGGCCGGCGCAGTTCCCGCAGCTTGCCGCCGGCGTGCAGACCGAGCAGCTCACCCCGGCCAGCCGGCTCGTGAGCTACCTGACCGGGTTCGCGATCCAGCCCAACAAGGCGATCGTCGGCTCGAACGCCTTCGCCCACGAATCCGGCATCCACCAGGACGGGTACCTGAAGAACCCGCTGACGTACGAGATCATGACCCCGCAGTCGGTCGGGCTTCAGGGCAGCACGCTGTCGATCGGGAAGCTGTCGGGCAGGCGCGGGCTCCAGGGCAAGCTCAGGGAGCTGGGCCACGAGGTGGACGGCGAGCAGCTCGACGCCATCTACCGGGCCGCGATCGCTCTCGCCGACACGAAGAAGGAGGTCACCGACGCCGACCTGCTCGCGCTCGTGAACGAGCGCAAGAGCGACGTCCCGCGGTCGGTCGAGCTGCTTGGATGGAGCGTCAGCTCGGCGTCGGGCGGCCACTCCGTCGGGAGCGTTTCCCTCGTCGTCGCGGGCGAGGCCAAGGCCGCCAACGAGACCGGCAACGGACCCGTCAACGCGCTGTTCAAGGCCGTGGACGAAGCGGTCCGCCCCGTCCTCCACTGGGCGCCCGTCCTGGCGGAGTACGAGATCAAGGCGGTGTCGGCCGGCGAGGATGCCCAGGGCCAGGTGCTGGTCCGCTGTCGCCGCTCCTCGGACGAGGGCGCTGGCGCACTCGTCGTCACGGGCCACGGGTTGAGCACGAACATCATCGAGGCGTCCCTCGAGGCGTACCTCACGGCGACGAACAAGCTCCACGGCGCCGAGATCAACGGCATCGAGGTCGCGTTCGTCGGGCGGCGGACGGCCGAGGAGCTTCCGTGACGGAGGCTCGACTCGCGGAGGGGCCCCGCGACGCTCGTGGCGGCGGCCCGGGGCTGACCTACCGGGTCGCGTTGATTCCGGGTGACGGGGTGGGCCCCGAGGTCGTCGCCGGCGCCGTCCACGTGCTCGAGGCCGTGGGCCGCCGCTTCGGGTTCGGCTTCGCGTGGCACGAGCTGACGGTGGGTGGCGCCGGGATCGATGCGTACGGCGTGGCCTGCCGCCGGGAGGACGTCGAGGCGTGCCGCGATGCGGACGCCGTGCTGCTGGGCGCGGTCGGCGGGCCGAAATGGGATGACCCGGACGCGACGGTCCGCCCCGAGCAGGCGCTGTTCGCGCTGCGCGGCGGGCTCGGGCTGTTCGCCAACCTCCGCCCGATCACGGTGAAGCCGCAGCTCACCGACGCGTCGCCGCTCAAGCCGGAGCTGCTCGAGGGCGTCGACTGCCTGATCCTGCGCGAGCTGACGAGCGGCCTCTACTTCGGCAAGCCTTCCGAGCCGCGGGAGACGGCCGAGGGGCGGGCCGCGATCGACACGCTGTGGTACACGGAGGGCGAGATCCGACGGGTCGTGACGCTCGCGTTCGAGCTGGCGCGGACTCGCCGCCGGAAGGTGACCCAGGTCGACAAGGCGAACGTGCTCGCCACGAGCCGCCTGTGGCGGAAGGTGGCCGACGAGGTCCACGCCGACTACCCGGACGTCGAGCTCGAGCACCGGCTCGTCGACAGCGCGGCGATGGCGCTCGCGAGGTGGCCGGCCGGCTTCGACGTCCTGGTGACCGAGAACCTGTTCGGCGACATCCTGTCGGACGAGGCCGCGGTCATCGCCGGTTCGCTGGGCCTGCTCCCGTCGGCTTCGGTCGGCGCCCGGACGACGGCCCATGGTCGGCACGGGCTGTACGAGCCGATCCACGGGTCGGCGCCCGACATCGCCGGGCAGGACCTCGCGAACCCGCTGGGGACGATCCTGTCCGCGGCGATGATGCTGCGCTGGTCGCTCGGGCGGCCCGAGGCGGCGGTCGCGGTCGAGGCTGCGGTCGACGGAGCGCTGGACGCCGGCTTCCGCACGCGGGACCTGCTGCCGACAGGCGATGGCGACCAGGCCGGGCTGACGCTCGTCGGGACGAAGGAGATGGCCCGCGTGCTCGGGGACCGGATCGCGATTTGACGGCCGGTGCCCGCCGAGCGGCGGGTGACCGGCCCGAGCCGATCCATGCTCCGCCATGACGCAGGATGTACACCCGATGACGACCGATCCGACCGGCCTCCCGGTCATCCTCTACGACACCACCCTCCGCGACGGCACCCAGGGCGAGAACATCACGCTCTCGCTCGCAGACAAGCTGCGCGTCGCGCGGATGCTCGACGAGTACGGCTTCCCGTTCATCGAGGGCGGGTGGCCCGGCTCCAACCCCAAGGACATCGAGTTCTTCGCCGCCGCCAGGACGACCAGGTGGCAGCAGGCGCGGCTGGCCGCGTTCGGCTCCACGCGCCACCGCGCGAACCGTGCCGAGGCCGACCCCAACCTCCAGGAGCTCGTCCGGGCCGAGACGCCGGTCGTCACGATCTTCGGCAAGTCATGGCTGCTCCACGTCACCGAGGTCCTCGGGGCGACGCCCGCCGAGAACCTCGACATGATCGCGGACTCCGTGGGCTTCATCGTCGAGCGCGGGCGCGAGGCGGTCTACGACGCCGAGCACTTCTTCGACGGCTACAAGGCCGACCGCGACTACGCGCTGGCGACGCTCCGGGCGGCCCGCGAGGCAGGTGCGCGGACGCTCGTCCTGTGCGACACGAATGGCGGCACGCTCACCGATGAGCTCGTCGCGATCCTTGGCGACGTCCGCGGCTCCCTCGAGGGCGACCGGGACGGGCCGGCCGTCACGTGGGGCATCCACACCCACAACGACGCCGAGCTCGCCGTGGCGAACTCGATCGCGGCGGTGCAGGCCGGCGTCCGCCACGTCCAGGCGACGATCAACGGCTATGGCGAGCGATGCGGCAACGCGAACATGGTCTCGATCCTCGCGAACCTCGCGCTCAAGACTCCCTCCGCGCTCGTCCCGGCCGGCGGCGGATCGCTCACGGACCTGACCGAGCTGAGCCGCAGCGTCGCGGAGATCGCGAACGTCGCCCCCAACGACTACCAGCCGTACGTCGGGCGCTCGGCGTTCGCCCACAAGGGCGGCGTTCACGGCGCCGCCGTGGCAAAGGTCGAGCGGAGCTATCAGCACGTCGACCCGGCCTCCGTCGGCAACGCCGGGCGGCTCGTCGTGAGCGAGCTCGGCGGCAGGGCCAACACCGAGATCCGCGCGCGCCAGCTCGGCCACGACCTGGCCGGCATCGTGGACCCGAGGGAGCTGTCGCGGATCATCAAGCAGCTCGAGCACGAGGGCCTTGCCTTCGAGGGCGCGGAGGCGAGCTTCGAGCTCCTCATCCGCCGGCAGGCCGCGGACTACGCGGCGCCGTTCCGAATCGTCGATTACACCTGCCTCGTCGAGCAGCGGTCGGGCCGGGAGCTGCTCGCGGAGGCGACCGTGAAGGTCGAGGTCGCCGGGGAGGTGCTTCACACGGCGGCGGACGGGAACGGCCCCGTCAACGCGCTCGACGGCGCCCTGCGCAAGGCACTCCGCGCGTTCTACCCGCAGCTGGACACCGTTCACCTCGTCGACTACAAGGTGCGCATCCTCGACGGCGCCACCGCCACGGCGGCCCGGACCCGGGTCATCATCGACTCGCAGGACGGGGCACGCACCTGGTCCACCATGGGCAGCGACACGAACATCATCGCGGCGTCCGCGCAGGCGCTCGGGGACTCGCTCGAATACGCGATCTGGAAGTCCGGAGCCGAGCTCCGGCGCCGCGACGAGCGGCACTTCACGACACCCAACGAGCAGCCTGCCGCTGCCGCCCCGGGAGGGCAAGCATGACCGACGCCCCGCGCCCCGTCCCGTCAGCCACGGCCCCCGCCGCAACGGCCGAGCAGGTCAGCCTCGAGCGCTGGACGGTCACCTCCGGTTCCAACGCGAACAGCCGGGCCGCCGTCGTGCTCCACGCGGGCGAGCACGACTGGAAGGCCTCGGCCGAGGGCACCGGGGCCGTCGATGCGCTGTTCAAGGCGATCGATCAGGCGCTGGCGCCGATCCTCGGCGGCCACCCACGGCTGGTCGCCTACGACGTGCATGCGCTCGACGAAGGTCCCGCGGCCGAGGGGCGCGTCACGGTGCAGATCTCGCCGCCGCGCGCCGCGGAGGGCGATCGTGCCGACGGCCGCTTCAGTGCCGAGGTGGCGTCGACGAACACGATCGCTGCGTCCGTGGAGGCATATGTCGATGCGCTGAACGCGATGCTCGGCGAGCAGCCCTGGGCCGGTGCCGCCGACGAGGCTGCGGCGGGACGTCGACGCGCACGGACCGGTGATGCGGCGGGCGTCGCGACGACGGAATACGACACCGAGGCCGGCCACATCGACACGACCGAGTGGTTCAACCGCTAGGCGGTGACGGGAGCGCGGACGCCGCCGCTTCCGCCGCGATCGACGCCGAGGCGTTCAACCGGTTCGAGGCCGAGGGCTGGGAGGCCCGAGCGTCCTCCTACGCGTTCCTCGCGCCGATCACGGGGCGGGTCATCGGGGCGCTGCTTGCCGCCGTGCGCGCGGGATCGGGCATCCAGCTCCTCGACGTCGGCTCGGGGCCGGGCGACCTTGCCGCCGCCGCGGCCCGTCTCGGCGCCGACGCCGTCGGCATCGACGTCGCGCCGTCGATGGTCCGGCGCGCGGCGCTCGCGCATCCCACGATCCCGTTCCGGGTCGGCTCGTTCGAGGCGCTCCCGGGCGGCGCGGGTGCCTTCGACGCCGTCGTCGGGAATTTCGTCATCAACCACGTCGGCCGGCCGGAGCACGCCCTCCACGAAGCGCGGCGCGTCCTTCGGACAGGCGGCCGCCTCGCGCTCTCCAGCTGGGACGCGCCCCAACGGAACCGGGTGCTCGGCCTCGTGCTCGACGCCGTCGCCCGGGCCGATGCCCCACCGCCGCCCGGCTTGCCGGCCGGCCCGACGAACTTCCGCTCGGACGACGAGCTCCGGGAGATGTTCGAGGCCGCCGGGTTCGTCGAGGTCGGCGTCTCGCACGTGCAATTCGAGACGCCCGTCGCCGACGCCGAGACGCTGTGGCGCGGCGTGCTCGACTCGGCGGTGCGGATCCCGCCGCTCGTCACGGAGCAGCCGCCGGCAGTCCAGACGCGGATCCGCGCATCGTTCGAGGAGCTCGTTGCCGTCCATCGCCGCTCCGACGGGACGCTCGCGATCCCCGTCGCCGTCCAGGTCACGCAGGGACGCCGCCGGTGACGTCGATCCGGGTCGCGTACACCGGGGAGCCCGGCGCGTTCGCGGAGGAGGCGGTTCTGCGGTTCTTCGCCGATCCCGGCACGATGTCGTGCGGGTCGTTCCGCAAGGTCTTCGAGTCCGTTCGCGACGGCTCGGCGGACGCGGGCGTGGTCCCGGTCGAGAGCTCGTTGCTCGGAACGATCCGCGAGAACCTCGACCTGCTGTGGGGATTCGACCTGCGAATCGCGGGGGAGGTGAGCGTCCCCGTCCGCCTCGCGCTGCTCGGCCTGCCCGGCGAGCGACTCGAGACCGTGGAGCGCGTCTACTCGATCGCCGCCGCGCTGGCGCAGGCCGACGAGTTCCTGCGCTCGCGGCCGTGGACGATCCAGACGACGTACAACACCGCCGGTGCGGCGAAGCAGGTGGCCGAGCGCGGCGAGCGGGGATCCGCCGCCGTTGCGTCCGCGCGGGTCGCCGCGATCTACGGCCTCGAGGTGCTCGCCGACGACATCCAGTCGGGCACGGACAACCGGACCCGGTTTGCCGTGCTGACGCGGTCGGGGGAGGATCAGCGCGTCCGGGCCGCGGCCCACGCCGAGGCCGTCGCCGGCCGGCCGCGGACGACGCTCGTGTTCGCCGTGCGCAACGTCCCGGGCAGCCTGCATCGGTCGCTCGGCGCGTTCGCGACGCGTGGCCTCAACCTGTCGCGTCTCGAGTCGCGGCCCTGGACCGAGCGGGGCGCTCGATGGGAGTACCTGTTCTGGGTGGACCTCGATGCGGACCCGGCGGAACCCGTGTGTGCAGACGCGCTGGTTGCGCTCGCCGCGGAGACCGAGCTCGTGCGCATCCTCGGCACGTTCCCGAGGGCCGCGGAGGACTGACCGCAGTCGAGGCACGGTCGCCGGTCGCGCGATGCGATCATGAGCGCCGGTTGCGCGATGACCCGCGCTGGAGGTGATGATGGACGACGCGTTCCGCGCGGAGATGGCCGCTGGCTATGCGTTCGACGAGCCGGTCCTCGTGCTCGGTTCGCCGATCCAGGGGGATGAGGTCGTCCCCGAGGTCCGCGTCCAGATCCCGCTGTCGCGCGTCAACCGTCACGGGCTCATCGCCGGCGCGACGGGCACCGGCAAGACCAGGACCCTGCAGCTCCTCGCCGGGCAGCTGAGCACGCTCGGGGTCCCGGTGTTCGCGGTCGACATCAAGGGCGACCTGTCGGGCGTCGGCGCCCCGGGCGACCCTGCCAACCCCTCGGTTTCCAGCCGCGTGGAGTCGCTGCGGCTGACCTACGAGCCGCAGGGACATCCGATCGAGGTGCTGTCGCTGTCGGGCCGCCAGGGCGCCCACGTCCGCGCGAGCGTTTCCTCGTTCGGGCCGCTGCTCCTGGGCAAGGTCCTCGACCTCAACGACACGCAGACGTCAATCCTGTCGCTCGTCTACCGCTACTGCGACGACGAGCACCTGCCGCTGCTCGATCTCGCCGACCTCCGGACCACGCTCAAGTTCCTCGGGTCGGACGAGGGGAAGCCGGTGCTCGAGGACCTCGGCGGCATCTCGCGGGCGAGCCTCGGGGTCATTCTCCGCTCGATCGTGACGCTCGAGCAGGAGGGGGCAGGCGCCTTCTTCGGCGAGCCCGAGTTCGATCCCGACGACCTCGTCAGGACGACCGCCGACGGCAAGGGTGTCGTCACGCTGCTCGCGGTCGCCGACGTGATGGACCGCCCGCGCCTGTATTCGACGTTCGTCCTGTGGATGCTCGCCCAGCTGTACGAGACGCTCCCGGAGATCGGCGACGCCCCGACGCCGAAGCTCGCCTTCTTCTTCGACGAGGCCCACCTGCTGTTCAAGGATGCGTCGAAGGCCCTGATGGAGCAGATCGAGCGGACGGCGCGGCTCATCCGGTCGAAGGGGGTGGGCGTGTACTTCGTGACCCAGGCACCCACCGACGTGCCGTCGTCCGTGCTCAGCCAGCTGGGCAACCGCGTCCAGCACGCGCTCCGCGCGTTTACGCCCGACGATGCCGACGCGCTGCGCAAGACGGCGCGCACCTTCCCTGTCACGTCGCACTACGACGTCGAGCGCACGATCACCTCGCTCGGCATCGGCGAAGCATTGGTGACCGTGCTGTCGCCGAAGGGCGTCCCGACGCCGCTTGCGGCGACGAGGCTTGCGCCGCCCGACTCCCGGATGGCCCCGCTGACGCCCGAGGAGCTCGCTGCGGCGGTGGGCGCATCGGCCCTTGCAGCCCGGTACAACGTGGCGCTCGACCCGGAGAGCGCGCACGAGATCATCACGGCGAGGCTGACCAACGCGAAGGCGGCCGCCGCGGCCGCGGCCGCCCAGGCCACGATGCGCGACGGCGTGTCCCCGACAACGGCGGACGGGCTCGAGACGATGACCCCGGCCCAGCAGAAGCGCGAGATCGACCGGCGGGCGAAGGAGCTCGCGGCCGCGCAGAGAGCCGCGGAGCGGGAGCGCAAGGCGCGTGAACGCGAGGCTCGAGAGGACGAGAAGGAGCGGCAGCGCGTGCTCGAGACCTCGATCCGCACCGCCGGCCGCGTCGCGACGTCACGTGCCGGGCAGTCCATCCTGCGGGGCGTGTTCGACGTGATCTTCGGTGGCGGCAAGCGCCGTTGACGCGCTCCCACCGCCGTCACGCGCGGTGCGTGCGGGCGACGCTTCCTGCACGGACGGATGACGCGGCCGCTTTCTGTCTGTCACCATCTCCGGCCATGGATCTCACCTTCGTCGGCTGGATCGTCGTCGGGCTGATCGCTGGCCTGTTCTCCGGGGTCGTCACCGGCGGACGGACGGCGCGCGGCTGGATGCCGAGCCTCGCCATCGGCCTCGTGGCCGCCTACGTCACCGGCTGGCTGCTCACGACCTTCGCGGGCGTGGACGGGATCACCAGCATCTGGCTCTCGGCGCTGTTCGCGACCGGCATCGCCATCGTCGTCCGGCTCCTGATGCGCACGGTGTCGTTCAGCGGCGACTGACGCACGAGCCAGGCGGCCGGGGCTCGCGCGACGCGCTAGCCTTCGGGTCATGACCGAAGCGGAGTTCGCTGCTCGCACGCTCGTCGGCGAGTCGTTTGCCGGCAGCGGCCCGAATGCCGCGCACATCAACGTGGTGATCGGGCGCAAGGGCGGGCCGGTCGAGACCGCATGGACCACGTCGCTCGCGACGCCGCGTCTGGGACACGTCCCGTTCCTCACGGTGCTCCGGCCGAACCTCCCGGTGAAGCCGATGACGCTGTTCGTGAACAAGGCCGACGTGCGCGGGGAGACCCATTCGCAGCTCACCTGGGGGCCGGCCCAGGCTGGCGTCGCGGCGGGCGTGACCCAGGCCGTCGCCGACGGGCTCATCCCGGTGGAGGCGGAGGACGACATCCTCGCGATCGTCGCCGTGTGGGTCGACTGGGCCGCGGACGACGCAGGCACGGTGTTCGCCAACAACAAGGCCGCGACCCGCGACGCCATCGCCGCCGCCGTGAGCCTGGAGCCCCGGGTCCAGGACGTGGTCGCCGAGGTCGGCCATCCGTGGAACGCCTCGTACCACGAGCACCGGAACTAGCGGCGGCGGACCGCCCGCCCGCCTCCACGGCCTGACGCCTCATGCAGATCACCCGGATCCGGATCGCCCGGCTGGAGCATCCGCTCGACCCGCCGTTCCTCGCCGCCTGGGATCGCGAGCCTCGCCGCTCGTTCCCGGCGACGCTCGTCGAGGTCGAGACGGACGAAGGCGTGCGGGGGATCGGGTCCGGCGACACGATGGACGGGTTCGCCGCGTTCACGCACCTGTTCGTCGGGCAGGACCCGCTGCGGATCGCGCGCCACGTCCGGGCGATCGAGACCGTCGGGTTCCATGCAGGTCGCTACTGGCCGCTCGAGGCGGCCCTGTGGGACGTCGCGGGACAGGTGATGAACCAGCCGGTCGCCGTCCTGTTCGGCGGCGCCGCTGACGCGCTGCCGGCGTACGCGTCCACGGGCGAGCGGCGGTCGCCCCTCGAGCGCGCCGAGTCCGCGGTGGCGATTGCGGAGGCCGGGTTCCGGGCGATGAAGCTGCGGATCGACCGGACCCGGATCGACGAGGGCCTGGCGACGGTTCGGGCGATCCGAGACGCCGTCGGGGATCGCCTGGAGCTGATGGTCGACGTGAACGCGGGCTGGCGGATGGCCGGTGACACGACGCCCGGGCTCGACGTCGTCTCCGCACGCCGGCTCGCCGACTCGCTCGCGGAGCTGGACGTGCTGTGGCTCGAGGAGCCGCTCGACGGCGCCGACCTCCGGGGACACGCGACGCTGCGTACGGCCGGTCGGGTGCGGATCGCGGGCGGCGAGATGACGCGGACGATGGCCGAGCTGCTCGCGGCGCTCGACGCGGACGCGTTCGACGTCTACCAGCCGGACGTCGTGCTCGCGGTCGGGATGCTGCGCGCGCGCACCATCGCCGAGGTCGCCCTCGCCCGCAACCGGTGGTTCACGCCCCACACGTGGACGAACGGCATCGGCCTGCTCGCGAACCTCCACGTCGCTGCGGGCGTGGGCGGCGGTCCCTACCTCGAGGTGCCGTACGACCCGCCGGGCTGGACGCCCGACCGCCGCGACTTCGTGCTCGCCGAGCCCATCGCCGTCGACCGCGACGGCCTGATCCATGTCCCTTCCCGACCCGGGCTCGGCATCGAGCTGTCCCTCGCAGCGCGGGCCGCGCTCGACGCCTCGCGCTAGGCTGACCGGACCGTGACGGACACCACGACGCCCACGCACGCCGACTGGCTCGACCGCGCGAAGACGCTGCGTCCGCAGACGCGGCCGTTTATCGCGGGCGACTACGTGACGCCGCTCGACGGGGCGCCGGTCGGGGACAGGTCGCCCCGCGACGGGAGCGTGATCGCCGAGATCGAGACCGCAGGTGCACGTGACGTGGACAAGGCCGTGACGGCCGCGCGCGAGGCGTTCGACGACGGCCGCTGGGCGGATCGATCGCCGGTGGCCCGCAAGCGAATCCTGCTGCGGTTCGCGGAGCTGGTACGCACCCACGCGGACGAGCTCGCCCTCCTCGAGAGCCTCGACGTCGGGCACCCCATCACCGACGCGACGCGCGTCGACGTGCCGGGCGCGGCCAACTGTCTCCAGTGGTATGCGGAGGCCGCGGACAAGCAGTACGGCGAGATCGGCCCGACCGGGCCGGACGCCCTGTCGCTCGTGACGCGCGAGCCGCTCGGGGTCGTCGGCGCGCTCGTGCCATGGAACTACCCGCTGATCATCACGGCGTGGAAGCTCGGCCCCGCGCTCGCGACGGGGAACTCGGTCGTGCTCAAGCCGGCGACGCAGTCACCGCTCACCGCGCTCCGGCTCGCGTCTCTCGCGTCGGAGGCGGGCGTGCCCGACGGGGTGCTCAACGTGCTGCCCGGATCCGGCGCCGTCGTCGGGGAGGCGCTCGCCCGCCACGCCGGCGTCGACAAGCTCGCGTTCACGGGCTCGATCGCCACCGGGCGGCGCCTGCTCCACGCGAGCGCCGACTCGAACCTCAAGCCCGTCCAGCTCGAGCTCGGCGGCAAGAGCCCGCAGCTCGTCCTCGCGGATGCGCCGGATCTCGACGCGGCGGCCGAGGCCGTGGGGTGGGGGATCTTCTACAACGCCGGCCAGACGTGCAACGCGGGGTCGCGCGTCCTCGTCCAGCGCGAGATCAAGGATGCGTTCCTCGAGCGCCTCGTCGCGTTCGCCGAGCAGTTGCGGCCCGCGGACCCGCTCGATCCCGCGACGCAGCTCGGCTCGCTCGTCGGTGGCGAGCACCTCGACGCCGTGCTCGGGTACGTCGAGATCGGCCGGCGGGAAGGGGCACGCGTCGTCACGGGCGGCGCCCGGGTGCTCCAGGAGACGGGCGGCGCGTACCTCGCTCCGACGATCCTCGACGGCGTGACGAGCGGCATGCGGGTGGCTCGGGAGGAGATCTTCGGGCCCGTCCTCGCGGTCATGGAGTTCGACGACCCCGACGAGGGGGTCGAGCTCGCCAACGACACGGACTACGGCCTGGCCGCGGCCGTGTGGACCTCGAACGTCCGGCTCGCCCACCGGCTCTCCCGGCGCCTGCGTGCGGGTGTGGTCTGGGTGAACACGTTCGACGCTGCGGACGTGACCGTCCCGTTCGGCGGGTTCAAGCAGTCGGGCTCCGGGCGCGACAAGAGCCTCCACGCGCTGGACGGGTACACGCAGCTCAAGACGACGTGGATGGACCTGCGGTGAACGGGCGCGCGTGGCCGTCGGGCGGCGAGCGGCCCGTGGTGGGGTTCATCGGCCTGGGCCGGATGGGCTCGCCGATGGCGACGAACGTCCTCGGACAAGGGTTCGAGCTGGTCGCGTTCGACGTCCGCGGGGAGGCGCTCGAGCCGCTCGTGGCATCTGGCGCGCGCGTCGCGGAGAGTGCACCGGGGCTGGCCGCGATGGTCGACGTGCTGATCACGATGCTCCCCGGGCCGCCGCAGGTCGCTGCGGTGATGCTCGGCCCGGGCGGGGCCTTCCAGGCCCTGCGCGACGGCGCCGTCTGGGTCGACATGTCGACATCGACTCCAGCGGCGGGGCGAGCTGCGGCCGAGGAAGGGGCACCCCGGGGCGTGGCGGTCGTCGACGCACCCGTCGCGGGCATGGTCAAGGGCGCCACGGCGGGGACCCTCCAGGTGTTCGTCGGCGGGGATGCCGGCGACGTCGAGCGGGTCAGGCCGGTCCTGGAGGCGATGGGCGACCCCGACCGGGTGGTCCACGTCGGGCTGCGCGGCGCGGGGTACGCCGTCAAGCTGTGCCTCAACCTCCTGTGGTTCATCCACGCGGCGGCATCGGCGGAGGTGCTCGTGCTCGGCGCGAAGGCGGGCGTCGAGGTCGGCACGCTCCGGCGGGCGCTCGTGTCGGGACCCGCGGGCTCGGTGCTCCTGGAGCGCGACATCGACGGCGTGTTCGAGGGCGACTACGACGAGAGCTTCACGCTCGACCTGGTGACCAAGGACCTCGGGCTCGCGGTCGACCTGGGCCGCGAACTCGGGGTCCCGCTCGAGCTGAGCGCGCTCGTCGAGCAGCTCCATCGACGCGCCAGGGCTCTCTACGGCGATCAGGCCGGGGAGCTGTCGTCGGTCCGGCTCGTCGAGGAGGCGGCCGGGATCAAGCTCCGCATCGCGTCGACATGACCCGCCTCGCCGACTCGTCGCTGGACATCCCGATCCGCGACCGCATCCTGTTCGGGGCCGGCAGGATCGCGGAGCTTCCGCGACTCGTCCTCGAGCTCGGCGGTACCCGCGCGTTCGTGGTGACGGATCCGGGGGTCGTGCGCGCCGGCGTCGCCGGGCGAGCATGCGAGGTCCTCGAGGGCGCCGGGATCGCCGCCCACGTCCACGGCGAGGTGGAGCCGAACCCCGGGGCGGCGTCGATCGCCCGTGGCAGCGAGAGCGTCGCCTCGTTCCGCACGACCGGCGCAGTCGTCGTCGCGGTCGGCGGCGGCTCCGCGATGGATTCGGCCAAGGCCATCTCCCTCCACGCCACGAACGGCGGCGACGTGCTCGGTCTCGGGTATCACCGCGGCGACCTCAAGCCCGGCCTGCCGCTGGTCGCGGTGCCGACGACCGCCGGCACCGGCGCCGAGACGAACAGCTACGGCGTCATCACCGACGAGGCCGCCGGCCGGAAGGCGTACGTGGGTCACCGGTCGGTCCAGCCGCAGGCGGCCATCCTCGACCCGGAGCTCACGCTCGGAATGCCGCCGGCCGTGACGGCGACGACCGGCGTCGACGCGATGACGCACTCGCTCGAGAGCCTGCTGTCGCGCAACCCGAACCCGTTCGCCGAGGCGATGGCGCTCCAGGTGCTCCGGACGGTCGAGGCGTGGCTCCCGATCGCCGTCGCCGATGGCGCGAACCTCGAGGCGCGGGCCCAGCTGCTGCTCGCGTCGCATCTCGCCGGCCTCGGCCAGGCAAGCGGGACGGGCGTCGGGCTCGTCCATGCCATCGGGCATGCCCTCGGCACGCGCGGACGGCTCCCCCACGGCACCGCGCTCGCCGCGGTCCTGCCGGAGGTGCTCTCGTTCTACCTCGCGGAGGACGGGTTGCGGGATCGCGAGCTCGCGCTCGTGGCGGTGGCCCTCGGCGCCGCGTCACCGACGGACCCTGCCCCGGAGGCCGCGCGCGCCGGGATCGAGGCCCTGGACGCGTTCCTGCGCCGGGTCGGCCAGCGGCCGAGCCTCGCCCAGCTGGGCGTCGGCAACGCCCTGATCCCCGTCATCGCCCACGACGCGGTCGAGGATGCGGCGATCGCGAACAGCCCGCGGCTGCCGGACGAGGGGCAGGTCGAGGCCATCCTGCGGACCGTCGCGGGCTGAACCGCCGTCACAGGGCCTAG
>DATFQL010000233.1:0-5598 GCA_035264305.1 Candidatus Limnocylindrales bacterium
CCGCGGCCGGGAGCGGCAGGGCCATCCGGTGTCGCGAGGGCTGGATCTCGGGGATCCCGTGGAAGCCCACGGCGTCGAGCGCCCGGCGGTACGCCTCGTCGTCCGCGGCGACCTCGGGGTCGGCAGAGAGGACGTCGAGACCTGCGTCGGACAGCTGGACGGCGAGCGCTGCGAGCGCCTGGCCCACTCGTGCGCCGCTCCCGTCCCCGGTCCATGGGGCAGCATCGACGACCGGGCCGCGCGGGACGTACGCGGATCCGCCGCCGACCCCGTGCCATGGGCGGACGAGGACGAGCGCGCGAGCATCGCCGACGACGTGGAAGCGGGCCTCCCAGCCCGTCCCCTCCCGATGCGCGGCCCACGCCCTGGACTGGAGGACGTGCCCGCCCTCCACGTCGACCGCGGCCGCGTCCCAGCCGTCGAGCTCGTCCCCTTCCAGGCGACGCACGTGCGTCACGCGTCGGCCCCGGCGTCGCCCCCATCGCCGGCGTAGCCCGAGGCCGACGCGGCGCTCGCGCCGTTCAGCCCATGGCGCAGTCGTTCGAACCGCACGCGCGCCGCCTGTGCGACCTGGTACGTCCGCCGGCCGAGCGGATCGAGCACGAGGTCCCACGCGCCGATGTAGTGGATCTCGCGTCCCCCGAACCCCGTCTTGAAGTGCGCGATGCCCGGGTGCGCGAGGCCCCACAGGTCGTAGGTGGTCGCACCCTGCTCGCGGGAGCTGCGGATGGCCTCCCACTTGAGCAGGTAGTTCGCCCGGCTGTCGCCGCCCGCCTGGGTCATCCCGCCGTACGGCTCCACGACGCGCGTTCCCGCGCGGACGAGGAACAGGGTGGCCGCGGGCGTGCCGTCGGGCAGCTCGGCGAACAGCAGGCGGGCGCGGCCGGCAGGCGCATATGCGCGCCAGATGTCCTGGTACGCCGACTTCGCGCGGATGAGGAACCCCGCCCGATCCGCCGTCTCGCGGTAGATCTCGTAGAACTCGTCCAGCCGCTCGGGACCGGCGTCGACCACCCGCACGCCACCCGTCCGCGCCTTGTTCACGTACTGGCGCCACTTCTTGCGCAGATCGCCCCACAGCGCGTCCTCGTCCGCGGTCAGGTCGATCGCCCGCGTCGAGACGGGCTGGATCGGCGGGGACGGCCGCCAACCGCGCGCCGCCAGCGCGGCCGTCACGATCCCGCCCTCGTCCCGACCGGCGCCGCGCTCCACCTCCGGGTCGATGCGCAGGTGACTCGGCCGTCCGGCCCCGCGCAGCCGCTCGCGGGCGAGCTCGGTGAACCGGTCGATCGCGGCGGCGTCCCAGGTGCCGAGCACGGGCCCGCGGGGCGCGTATGCGAACGACCACGGCAGCGGTCCCGGCCGGCGGAGGAGCACCTGCGCCCCGACTGCCGCGTCGCCGTCACCGTCGAGCATGCGACGGGACCGCCAGCCGTTCACCGCCTTCACGCGGGCCCACGACGTCAGCTGGAGGTAGGAGCCGAGCGGGTTCGCCTCGACCGTCGCGTCCCAGGTCGCCGGGTCGGGACGGCCATGGACGGGCGCTGCCTCGGGCCGGGGCGCGGGAGCGGGAGCGGTCACGGGCGTCCCCGCCGGCGCATCAGGTCGGCCATGACCCCGACGATAGTGCGCAGCTCCTCCATCCGCAACGCGGCCGCAGCGGCGACGACGACGAGGGCCCCCGCCGCCGTCGTCACGACGAGCTGCGCGAGGACGACGAGCTGCGAGGGGTCCTCCCCCGACAACCCGACGAGCGCTTGCCGGACCACGAAGGCAACCGCCGCCCCGGCCAGCGCGATCACGGACGTCACGAGCAGCACGCGCGCCACCGACCCGAGGGCGAGGCCCGGGACGTGGCGCCGGAGGAGGACGGCGAGGAGCACCGTCTCGACCCATGCGCCGATCGCGATGGCGGCCGCCAGGCCCACGACGCCGTACGGCCCGACGAGGACGACCGCGGCGGCGATGTCGACTGCGACGGCGACGAGCGCCGCCAGCACCGGCGTCAGCGTGTCCTGCCGCGCGTAGAACGCTCGCGCCAGGACCGCGATGAGCGAGTGGGCAGTGACGCCGAGCAGGAACGCCTGAAGTGCGACGCTCGTGGTGTCGAGCAGCGCCTGGTCCGTCGCCCCGTAGTCGAACAGGAGCTGCGTGACATCGCCCGCGACGACGAACCCGATCGTGGCGATGGGGACCATGACGAACGCGAGCAGCCGCAGCGCGCGGAGGAGCAGGCTCCGGAACGCCTCGCCGTCGCCGGTCGCCGCCTCCCGCGACAGCGACGGCAGCAGGACGACGCCCAGCGGCACCCCGATGACGCCGATGGGGATCTGGAGCACGGCGAACGCGAACGTGAACGCGGCGATCGCGCCCGTTGACAGCGTCGAGGCGAGGCTCGTCATCACGAGGAACACGACCTGGACGGCGCCGAGGCCGAGCGCCCGAGGCGCCATGAGGGCGAGCGTGTGACGCGCCTCCGTGTCGGCGAGGTCCATGCGAGGACGGATCCGCGCGCCGATCCGCCCGAGGACCGGCACCTGGACGAGCAGGTGCCCGAGCGAGCCGGCGACGACGCCGATCGCGAGGCCGACCACGCCGAACAGGGGCACGAACAGCAGCGCCCCGATGATGATCGCGACGTTGTACACGACCGGCGCCAGTGCCGCCGCGCCGAACCGTCCGCTCGCATTGAGCACGCTCGTCGCGACGGCGCCGGCCGCGAGGAACAGGGGCGCGAGCACCATGACGCGTGTCAGCTCGACGGTCATCTCCAGCTGCGCATCGTCGAAGCCCGGGGTGATGAACGCGACGAGCGCCGGCGCGAACACGAGCACGAGGAGTGCGAGCAACGCCAGCACGCCGAGCATGAGCGTCGTGACGGTCGACACGACCCGCCACGCGCGGGCGTGCGCATCGGTCGCGAACAGGCCCGCGACGACCGGGATCATGGCCGACGACAGCGCGCCCGCGGCGACGAGCTGGAACAGGAAGTCGGGGATCCGGAACGCGGCGAAGAAGGCGTCGAGCTGCGCAGCGTCCGGGACGGCAGCCGCGATCACGATGTAGCGCAGGTACCCGAGGACGCGCGAGACCGCGAACGCCGCGGTGACGATGATCCCGGCCCTGGCCAGCGAGCGCGTCGTGGAGGCGACGGCCCGGGCGGCGACGGGCGGCTCGCCCTCGGTGGGCGCGCTCCCCTCGGCGACGTCGTCCATCAGGAGCTCCGCGCGCGGGGATGGGCGTCGCGGTACGCCTCGCGAAGGCGGCCGGGCGAGACGTGGGTGTAGATCTGCGTGGTCGCGAGGCTCTCGTGGCCGAGCAGCTCCTGCACGACCCGGAGATCGGCGCCGCCCTCGAGCAGGTGCGTCGCGAAGCTGTGCCGGAGCGTGTGCGGGCTCACTCCCTCGGGGAGGCCCGCCTCCCGCCGGAGTCGGTCCAGGCGTCCACGCAGCCCGCGGACGCCGAGCGGCGCGCCGCGATGGTTGAGGAACACGGCGGTCGGCTCATCGGTCCCCCCCGGTGCGTGCCGGGCGAGAACCGGCCGTCCCTCGTCGAGGTACGCCTCGATCGCGTTCCGTGCCGGCCCGCCGAGAAGCCCGATCCGCTCCTTGCGCCCCTTGCCGAGGACCCGAAGCTGACCGCGCCGGAGGTCCAGTGACCCGAGATCGGCGGCGGCGAGCTCGCTGATCCGCAGACCCGCGGCGTAGGCGGTTTCGACGAGCGCCCGGTCGCGAAGCGCGATCGCCCGGACAAGGTCCGGGTCGTGGCGGCCGCGACCCATCCCCGTCGCGCCGCCACCGGCCGCGTCCACCCGGTCGAGGTCGGCCTCGACGACCGCGAGCAGCGCCTCGACCTGGTCCACCTCGAGGACGCGTGGCAGGCGTCGCGGCAGGCGCGGCGTCGCGATGGCGCCCCACGGGTCGCCCGGTACGAGTCCGGCCCTCGCGCAGTAGCGGTAGAAGGCCCGCAGCGCGGCGAGTCGCTGCGCGACGGACGTCCGGGCGCGACCGTCGGTGAGCTCGGCGAGATAGGCGCGAAGGACGGGACGCCCGGGTGCGCGCCAGTCCTCGCCCCGCGCCTCGATCCAGGCAAGGTAGGCGGTGACGGTCGCCTCGTACGACCGGCGCGTGTTGGGCGAGGTGTCCCGCGCCTCGAGCGACTGGAGGAACCGGCGTCGAGCGTCCTCCGCGGCGCTCATGCCGCGATCGACCGACGGCGCGCCGCGCGCGACGGCGCGATGCTCACGCGGAGGCGCGCCGGGCCGTCGTCCCCGATCGCGGCGAACCCGTCGCCCGGCCGGGACGTCGCCCGCCGCCCGTCCGGCCACCGCCACGGGCGCCGCGGGCGGGTCGCTCGAGCGCCGCGGGGTTGGCGGGACCGCCCGGCAGCCGCTGGCCCGGCAGATCGACGGGCGGCAGCGGGACCTCCGCGCCGCACGTCATGCACAGCCCGGATTCCCCGTGGCGCACGACCGCGCCCTTGCCGTCCGTGTGGACGTCGTGGATCGCGCCCGTCGGCTCATCGTTGCTCGTGAAGTCGCACTTGGGGTAGTTCGAGCACCCCCAGAAGACGTTGCCGGTGCGCCGTGCGCGACGCGCCACGAGATGCCCGTCTGCATTCTTGGGACAGGTCACCTCGAACGGCAGCTGATCGGGAGGCGGCGGGCCGTCCTTCCGGATGTACGTGCAGTCCGGGTACCGCGAGCACCCGACGAACGCGCCGAACCGGCCGCGCTTCGTGGCGAGCGTGCCCTCGCCACACTGCGGACAGGTCTCGCCGTCCCCCTCGAGCTTCGGCGCCTCCTCACCGGGCAGCGGCCGCGTCTCCTTGTGCTCCGGATAGAGCGAGCACGCGAGGAACTTCCCGTTCCGCCCGAGCCGGATCACCATCGGGTGGCCCTCGGAGCAGATCTCGTCGGTGGCCTCGGTCGTGAAGTCCGCCCGCTTGAGCTCGCGCCGCTTCTCGTCGACCCGGACCTTGAGCGGCGTGAAGAACTCGCGCAGCAGCGGGACCCAGGCGCGCTCCCCACGGGCCACCTCGTCGAGCTCTTCCTCCATCCGCGCAGTGAACGCGAGGTCGACGTACTCCCCGAAGTGGGCGACGAGGAGGTCCGTGACGATCTCGCCGATCTCCTCGGGATACAGGCGTCGCTCCTCGACCCGGACGTAGCCGCGCTCGAGGATCGTCGAGATCGTCGCGGCGTAGGTCGATGGCCGCCCGATGCCGTGCTCCTCGAGCGCCTTGATCAGCGTCGCCTCGGTGTACCGCGGCGGCGGCTCCGTGAAGTGCTGCGTCGGGGTGACCGACTGGACCGTCGTCGACTCGCCCTCCGCGAGCGGCGGCAGCGTTCGCTCGGCCTCCTCCGCTGCGTCGTCCAGGCCCTCGGTGTACACCCGGGCAAACCCGTCGAACAGCGTCCGGGTCGCCGACGCCCGCAGGCGGTAGTCGCCGCCGGTGAGCTCGGCCGTCGTCGTCTCGAGCTCCTTCGGCGCCATCTGGGACGCGATCGCGCGCTGCCAGATGAGGCGGTACAGCCGGAGCTCCTCGGGCTTGAGGTGCGCTCGCATCGAGTCGGGGTCGCGCAGGAACGACGTCGGC
>DATFQL010000234.1:0-5313 GCA_035264305.1 Candidatus Limnocylindrales bacterium
CTTCTGCGCAGACGGCATCGGGAGCGGCTTCGCCCGATCGGAGCCGAGATACGGCAGATGCGCGAGGACGCGGGTCGCAGCCAGCGGAGTGTCGCGTCCGTGGCGGGCATCGCGCGATCGCATCTCACGGAGGTCGAGGACGGCGACGCGGAGCCGAGCCTCCTGGTGCTCGAGAGGATCGGCATGGCGCTCGGGGCGGATCTCGGGGTGCGGTACTTCGGGAACACCGGGCCGCGGATCCGCGACCATCTCCAGGTGGCCATGAGCGAGACGCTGCTCCGGGAGCTGCACGCGCGATGGCGCGCCACCCCGGAGGTGCCGGTCTACCGACCGGTCCACGGGGTGATCGACCTCGTGCTCGAGGATCGTGCCGCGGGTGCGACGGTCGCCACCGAGCTCCACAGCCAGGTCCGCCGGGTGGAGCAGCAGATCCGTTGGCAGACGCAGAAGGCAGACGCGCTGGCGTCGCAGCCGGATCAGGCGGGCAGGACGATGAGCCGGCTCCTCATCCTCCGGAACACCCAGGCAAACCGGGACACTGCCCGCGCGGCGGCCGAGACGTTCGGCGCCGCGTACCCGGCGCGAACCCGCGACGCCGTGGCCTCGCTGCGCGAAGGATCGGCGTGGCCGGGCCCGGCGATCGCGTGGGTACGCGTCGAGGGCGAAGGCGGACGACTGCTGGATGCGCCGCCGAGGGGGATCGCCGTCGGCCGCTGACGATCAGGCCGGGCGCAGGAGCGCCGAGATCGCCCACGGGTCGTCGCGCCGCACGTCGGGCGAGACTGGAACGACCTCGAAGCCGGCGCCCTGCAACAGTCGCGTCGCGATATCCATCCTGAGCGCCACATCGAGCGGCTCGATGACGTCCCGCTCCGCGACGTTGATGACGGCCCGGATCGTTGCGCCGCTCGGCCGGCCCTCGACGAGCGCACGCAACAGGGCCGTCCCCACGCCTGCCTGCCGCCGCGATGGCTCCACCCCGAGGGCGAGCAGCACCTCGTCGCCGGGCGATGCGACGGCGGGCGATGCGACGGCGAGCGATGCGACGGCCAACCCGACCAGCGTGTCGCCATCGACCGCCCCGACGATCCGGGCGCCGTCGGCGGCAGCCGCGCGCAACAACGCCATCGCGTCGTCCGGGTCGAACGGCGCGATCGTCCTTGCGGCAAGCAGGAGCCTGCCAAGCTCCGCTGGCCCGACTGCGCGGACGACGGGCGAACCACCACCGGCGCCGGTAGCGTCGGCCGACAAAACGGCGGCGGGTCCCGTCCCGGCGAGGATTTCGCGCCCCGCCCACGAGAGCGATGGCCGCCACCAGCCGCGATCCTCGGCCTCGCGGACGAGCGCCGGCAGGACCACGCGCCGGACACGTTCCAGCATCAGCAGCGATGTCTCGTTCGCGACGAGCTGCTGCGTTCCCACCGGCTGGCCCGCGTTCGGCGGGTCGAGGAAGGCGTCCGGCATCCCCGGCGTGCCGAATGCCGCGGCCTCGCCCTCCCACCGCTCGCGCCACCCAACCGGCGTCCACTCGTCCGGCTCCCGGTGCGACCCGGCCAGCCACGTCAGTGCCCAGGTCCGCGGCACGACCCGGTATGCGTCGTACCCTCCGCCTCCCGTCGCGAGCCAGCGCCCGCCGGCCCAACGGTGCGCGACGGCGTCCACGAGCCGGGCCGCCTCGGCGTGGGCGGTCGTCGTGACGCGGAGGTGGGCGAGCGGATCCCAGGCGTGCGAGTCCGCGCCGTGCTGCGACACGACGACATCGGGGCCGAACACCGCCGCGAGCGTCGGCAGCAGGGTTCGCACCGCGCCCAGCCACGCCGACTCCCCCGTGAACGGCTCGAACGGCATGTTGACGGCGCTCCCCGCGGCGGCTCCCTCCCCCACCTCGTCGACGAACCCCGTCTCCGGGAACAGGTACCGGCCGCTCTCGTGCCACGAGACGGTCAACACGCCGGGATCCGCGTAGGTCATCGCCTGCACGCCGTCCCCGTGATGGACGTCGAGGTCCACGTACATCACCCGCAGGCCATCGGCGCGGGCACGGACCACCGCCAGGGCCGGGTCGTTGTAGATGCAGAACCCCCACGCGCGGTCCGGCATGGCGTGGTGAAGACCGCCGCCGGGCTGGTACGCGTGGTCGACGTCGCCGCGCAGGATCGCCTCCATTGCGCGGAGCGACCCGGCGGCGACGGTCGCGCCGGCCTCGTGC
Source organism: Candidatus Limnocylindrales bacterium (assembly GCA_035264305.1). Lineage (GTDB taxonomy): Bacteria > Chloroflexota > Limnocylindria > Limnocylindrales > CSP1-4 > CAIXZV01. Next base: position 2,210 of record DATFQL010000234.1, read on the forward strand.
ATCCCGTCGAACGCGGGGTTGTCCGACAGCCCGATGCCCATCGCGCCGCGCAGGGTGGGGTCGCCCGAGAACCGACGAACCGCGGCCACGTACGCGGGCAGGTGGACGCGCAGCAGGTCTTCGTCCGGGGCGGGTTCGGGCGCGAGTCCGGGCTCGGCTCCGACCGCGTGCAACAGGTCGATCCCGGGACCGAAGCGCTTCGGCGTGAGCGGGTGCTGAGGGCCGAAGTCGTACGCGAGCGAGCGCGGCCCGAAGACGAGGAGCGGGCCCACGCCCAGCCGGCGCGCCATTGGGGCACGATACCGCGATGGAGCGCGTGTACACGACCCCGCGACTCGACAAGCTGGGCGTGAAGCCCGGGATGCGGGTCGCGCTGCTGGACCTGGAGGACGACGCCTTCGAGGCCGAGATCCGCACCCGGACCGACGACGTGACGCTCGGGGAGCCGGGACCGGATACGGACATCGTCGTGTACGCCGCCGACTCACACGCGGCGCTCTCGAGGCTCTCCGGCCTCCGCGCGCGCATCGTCCCGAACGGGGCGATCTGGGTCGTGTCCCGCAAGGGCAGGGCGGCGACGATCCGCGACGTGGACGTCATCGCCGCGGCGAAGGCCGCGGGCCTCGTCGACAACAAGGTCGCGAGCTTCGACGAGACGCGGACGTCGCTGCGGCTCGTCATCCCCCTCGCGATGCGACCACGCCCCTGACCCGACGACCCGGACCCGCTGCTACCATCCGCCGATGGACATCGTCATCGTCCTCGTCGTCGTCCTGATCGTCGTGCTCGTGTGGCGCGGCCCGAAGACGCTGCCGCAGCTCGGCAAGGCGTTCGGCCAGGGCGTCAAGGAGGCTCGCAAGGAGATCGACTCCGCGAAGGCCGACGACGCGACGAAGGACGAGACGCCGGCGCCGTAGCGCCGCCACGGCGGCTCAGGCGTACGCCCGGCGTCGCACACCGGCGGCGAGGTCACGGACCCGCGAGCAGGGCCTCGAGCGCTTCGGGCTCGTGGACGGGCTGGCGGCACGCGAAGTCGCGGCACACGAACGCGGTGGCACGACCGCTCAACGCGAACCGGTCCCGGAGGAGCGGAACGCCCGTCACCTCGGGGTGCTCGGTCACGGCGAGGACGATGAACGGGCGGTAGCGACGATCGACGCGCTCGATGAGCGCCGCGAGGTCCGGGGCGTCGGCGGCACCCACGAGGGCGACCTCGGTGATCCCGGCATGCGCGACCTCGAGCGCGGACAGCCACTGCGCGAAGCCCGTCGGGTAGCGGAGCAGCAGCGGTCCGACGGTCGCGAGCGCTCGCTCGGCCGCGCTCCGATAACGCCCCTCCCCGCTCAATGCGGCGAGACGCAGCAACAGCGTCGCCGCCATGGCGTTCCCCGACGGCGTCGCGTTGTCCTGGACGTCCTTCGGCCGCACGACCAGCGCCTCGCCGTCGTCGGCCGTGTCAAAGAACCCCCCGGCCGGATCGGCGAACCGATCGAGCACGAGGTCCGCCAGCCGGACGGTCTCCCGGTACCACCGCTCGTCATGCGTCGCCTCGTAGAGGGCCAGCAGGCCCTCGGCGAGGTTCGCGTGGTCCTCGAGCACGCCGTCCGCGGACGCGCGGCCGTCCTTCCACGACCGGCGCAGCCGGCCGTCGGGCGCCATGAGCCCCGCGAGCACGGCCCGGGCCGCGCGGTCCGCCGCGTCCCGGTACCGCTCCCCGAGGCCGTCGCCGTCCGGTTCGCCTCCGTCCTGCCTTTTCGCCAACGCTCGCGCCGCGTCCGCGAGCGCGGCGATGGCCAGCCCGTTCCACGCCGCCAGCACCTTGTCGTCCCTGGCCGGCTGCGGCCGTTGCGCACGTCGCAGCGCGAGCGCCCCACGAGCCGCCGACAGCTCCGCGGCCACGTCCTCGGGTTCGCGACCGAACCGCTCCCCGAGCTCGGTGTCGAGCCGGACACGCGACAGGATCGTGTGTCCCTCCCAGTTGCCGGCTTCGGTCACGCCGTAGGCGGCCGCGAACAGCGCGTGGTCGAGCCCCGCCGCCTCGAGCACCTCGCGGATCTCCGCCGCCGACCAGACGAACGTCGCCCCCTCCTCGCCTTCGGTGTCGGCATCCTGGCTCGCGGCGAACCCGCCGTCCTCGGTCAGCAGCTCGCGCAGGAGGTACTCGAGCACGCCCACGGCCGTGTCCCGGTACGCAATGGTTCCGGTGAGCGCCCAGGCGTGCACGTACACGCGCGCGAGCTGCGCGTTGTCGTACAGCATCTGTTCGAAGTGGGGGACGAGCCAGTGGGCATCGGTCGAGTAGCGATGGAACCCGCCGCCGAGCTGGTCGTGGATCCCGCCCGCGGCCATCGCGTCGAGGCTCGCCGTCGCGACCGCCAGCGCCTGCTCGTCCTGCGCGGCGGCGTACCGCCGGAGCAGGAACTCGATCGTCATCGGCTGCGGGAACTTCGGGGCCCGTCCCCAGCCGCCGTTGACACGGTCGAACTGCGCCCCGACCATCGCGGCGGCCTGCTGGAGGACCTCGGGACCGGGCATGGCCGTCCCACCGGCGACGCCCCCCTGCTGCTCGGCGATCGCCTCGACGAGGCGGACGCTGGCGTCGTCGATCTCCGAACGCTGTGTCGTCCACGCCTCGTGGACGCCCTGGAGCACCTGGCGGAACGACGGCATGCCGTGGCGCGGCGTGTCCGGGAAGTAGGTGCCGCCGAAGAATGGCCGGCCATCCGGCGCAAGGAAGACCGACATCGGCCAGCCGCCCTGACCGGTCATCGCCTGGACCGCGCCCATGTACAGCTGGTCGAGGTCGGGGCGTTCCTCACGGTCCACCTTGATCGGCACGAACCACTCGTTGAGCACGCCGGCCGTCACGTCGTCCTCGAACGATTCGCGCTCCATGACGTGGCACCAGTGGCACGCGGCGTAGCCGATCGACAGGAAGATCGGCCGGTCGAGCTCGGCTGCACGAGCGAGCGCTTCGGCGCCCCACGGATACCAGTCCACGGGGTTGTGGGCGTGCTGGAGGAGGTACGGGCTCGTCTCGGACGCGAGGCGGTTCATCGCGTTAGCGTTACCCGGCATGGCCGCCACGATTCCCTCCGGCACGG
>DATFQL010000235.1:0-13186 GCA_035264305.1 Candidatus Limnocylindrales bacterium
AACGCGGCGAACTGCCGCTCGCGCTGGGTCGTGGCCGCGTCCCCGAGGTCGGCGTGACGCGCGCCCAGATGCACGTCGGCGGTATGCAGCAAGCGGAGCATGCGGCGGGCTGCCCTCCCTGATCCTCCCGGACCGGCCCGCGTCCCTCGACGCAGGACGGCCGACCCCGTGCTCGCCCGACATGCCGACCGGGCCCGCGAGCGGCCGCACCACTGGCCCTCCTCCCCTCCGACCTGGCACGGTCTCGGGCTCGACTGGAGGACCGGGCCGATCGCCCCCGGGACCCGGTGCCGACCCGGGCGCCCCCATCGCTCCCGGTTCGACGTGTCGAGTCTCGGCCGCCATTGTGACAGGTCGGGTGTCACGGGCGACGCGAGACGAATCTGGGCGTTTCGGGGTGCAAATGGCAAATGCAATGCCCGTGTAATGCTCGCCTCTGAAAGCCCCGGTATAGGGTGGGCTCAGTGGAACCAACCCGGTGGCCCGGTACGGGGGCTCCGAGACACGGCACCTGGTCGGGCGGCCATCGGCTTGACTCCCCGCCGCTCCCCTGACCGCGGTGACGGTCCCCCCAAACGAGCCACCTCTCGTGTCCGAGCGCGCGCCCGGGAGGAGCTTTTCCGTGACTTACGTCGACCGAACCCTCAACTGCGTCGACTGCGGGGTGGAGTTCATCCACTCCGCGGCGGACCAGGAGTACTACCAGCAGAAGGCGTTCACGTCGGATCCCAAGCGGTGCGCATCGTGCCGTGCCTACAGACGGGCGACGCGCGACGGCGGCAGCTACGACGTCCGGTCGATCGGCGGCCCGCGGGGCTACGAGCGAACCGAGGAGCGAGGGCCGCGCGAGTACTTTGCCGCGATCTGCACCTCGTGCGGGAACCAGGCGCAGGTGCCCTTCAAGCCGCGGATGGACAAGCCGGTCTACTGCTCGGACTGCTTCCGGGAGATCAAGCCGGACTGACGAGCCGCCGTCACAGCCACTCGTGATGCCCTCGGCGGTCGCCGGGGGCATCGGCACGTCTCAAGGGGGGTGGGCACGGGGGCGGGCGTCGGGACGTCGCCGGGAGAGGACACGTCGCCGGGAAACGGCACGCCCCGCCCCGTGCTCCCGCGGAGCTCCTGTCATACGACCACCCGGAGGGCGCTGGACGACGTGCGATTGCCATACGCGCTCCACGTGGGCGCTCTGGCGTGGATTCGGCGCCGCGCTGGTCATATGACCTCGAAGCGAGCGTTATCGCCGGACGGGACTCGCGCACCGGGGTAACGACCACCGGGTGAGCGTATGACCAATGGCGCGCCGCGCGCGAGCGTGGCCCGGGTGGCGATCGCGACCGCTAGTCCGCGAACGCCGGCCAATGCCCGCCACGGGAGCAAAAACACAACGTCAGGCCGGCCCCGTCACATCCCTGCCCGCAGTCACCCGGCGCCTCCGCGGACAGCCGCGCGACGCGACTCCGAGTCCGAGTGCCTCAGATGCGGAACGCCTCCCCCTTGCGGAACCGCTCGCGGCGTCGCCCGCGCCAGACCGTGACCCGGCCGTCGCCGTGGACCTGCCACGCACCGTCTCGCCCGACGACAGCCGTGTGCTCGTCGATCCCGAGCACGATCGCCGACCGCGGCGCCTGCAGCGCGACGAGCGCGATCAGCGGCTCGGGCCACGCGTCGTAGTGCGGCAGGACCGCGACGCCGTTCACGAGAGCGAGACCCTCCGGCCACCGGATGGGAAACGGGAGCGGGACCTTGACCCGTGGCAGCAGCCGGAACTCCACGCTGCGCCCGACGAGCGCCATCGCCCCTGCCGAGCATCCCGCGACGACGGCCCCGCGGGCGTTCGCCGCGGCCACTGCCGCGCCCAGGGGAGACCCGCGGAGCACCTCGATCAGGTGACGCGGCCGCCCGCCTGACAGATACACGACGTCGGCCTCGCCGATCGCCTGGAGCACCGCCCCATCATGTGCGTCCGCGACAGTCCGGACAAGGACGGGCTCGACCTCCGCGCCGAGCGCCGAGAAGTGCTCGACGCCCATCTCGGCCCAGGTGAGAAACGTCTGCTCGCCGTCGGGCGCGGATGCCGTCGGCAGGATCACGACGCGCGGCCGGGACCGGCCGGTCGCCTCGAGGAGCCCGCGATCGAACTCGGCCATGGGGGCGAGGAACTCTCCGGCGCCGACAAGCGCCACGGGACCGGGCACGGCCGCAGCATAGAGCCTCGCCGGCATCGCAGCGGCGGCCTCGGTGGACGCTCCTCGCGACGCCTGCAACACTCGGGCGGCGATGAGGACGTTCGAGCGCTGGACCATGGTCGCGGCGATCCTCGGCACCTCGATGGTCTTCCTCGACGGCACCGTGATGAACCTCGCGCTGCCCCGGGTGGGTGCCGAGCTCCCGGCAACGCTCGTCTCCAAGCTCGAGGGGCAGACGTATGCCGTCAGCGGCTACCTCGCGATCCTCGCCGCGCTCCTCATCCTTGCCGGCGCCCTCGGCGACTACTACGGCCGGCGCCGCATCTTCGCGATCGGCCTGCTCGGCTTCGGCGTCACCTCGGTGCTGTGCGGCCTCGCTCCGACCCTCGAGCTGCTCGTTCTCGCGCGCCTGCTCCAGGGCGCGGCAGGGGCGCTCCTCGTGCCGGGCTCGCTCGCGATCCTGACCGCGATGTTCGACGGCCCGGCGCGCGCCCGCGCGATCGGCATCTGGGCATCGGCGACGTCGGCGACCACCTTGCTCGGGCCGGTGATCGGCGGGCTGCTCGTCGACAACGTCAGCTGGCGGGCGGCCTTCCTCATCAACGTGCCGCTCGTCGCGGTCGCGCTGTTCGCGACGGTCCGCTACATGCCCGAGACGAAGTCCGAGGAGGCCACGGGCGCGTTCGACTGGCTGGGCGCCGCGGTTGCCGTCATCGCGGTGGGCGGGCTCGCGTTCGGGGCCATCCGAGGGCAGGATCGGAACTGGCAGGACCCCGTCGCGTGGGCGTCGCTCGCCATCGGGGCGGTCGCGCTCGTCGCGTTCCCGTTCCTGATGGCCCGGCGGCCGAACCCGCTCGTTCCCCTCGGCCTGTTCCGACGCCGCCGGTTCGCGACGATCAACCTCTCGACGCTGCTGATCTACGGCGCCCTGTACACGAACCTGTACGTGCAGGGACTGTTCCTCCAGGGGGTGATCGGGTACAGCGCGACCGCCGCGGGAACGATCGGCGTCCCCACCGGGATCATGCTGACGCTGCTGTCGGCTCGGATCGGGACGCTCGCGGGGCGGCACGGGCCGCGCCGGTTCCTCGTCGTGGGGCCGCTCCTGATGGCCGCGGGCCTGCTGTGGCTCGCCCGCGTCCCGCCCGACACGCAGCCGTGGAGGCTCGCGATCGGCGACCCGTCGTCCTACCTCCCGCCGACCTCGACCCTCGTCGACATCATGCCGTCGATCCTGCTGTTCGGGTTCGGCCTGTCGCTCGTCGTCGCACCGCTCACAAGCACGTTGATGTCGTCCGTGCCGGTGGGGAACGCGGGTGTCGCGTCGGCGATCAACAACTCGATCTCGCGCATCGGCCAGCCGCTGCTGTCGGCCGTGATCTTCGTCGTCGTGACCGGGTCGTTCTACGCCGCGCTCGCGACGGCGGTGCCGGGCCTCGATCCCAACGACCCGGCGCTTCGGGCGCAGGTCCAGCCGCTGAACCCGCCGCCACCCGGCACGCCGCCCGAGATCGCCTCGGCAGCGCTCGTCGCCTCGGTCGACGCGCTCCGGCTCGCGCTGATCGTGTGCAGCAGTCTGCTCGGCTTCGGCGCGCTCGCCAACGGGATCGGACTCGCGCCGCGCGGGGGCGAGGATGAGGCCGACGCGGGCGCCGAGCGGCGAGCAGACCGGGGGTCGACGGAGCCCGCGGCGGTTGGCTGAGCCGATGCCCGGCAGGCCGCACGACTGGGACGGCCCGTCCTATGACCGCGTTGCCGACCCGATGACGCGGTGGGGAACGAACGTCCTCGACCGGCTGCCCCTGCGCGGCGACGAGACCGTGCTGGACGCGGGATGCGGCTCCGGCCGGGTCACCGAGCAACTCGCCGAGCGGCTGCCCGATGGACACGTCATCGCGCTCGACGCGTCGCCATCGATGGTCGCGGCAGCGCGGGACCGGCTCGCCCGGTTCGGCGACCGCGTCTCGTACGCGGTGGCGGACGTCGGACGGGGGGTGCCGCTGGACGCGGCGTCCGTCGACGCGGTCCTCTCGACCGCCACGTTCCACTGGGTGCCCGACCACGACGCGCTGTTCGGGCACCTCGCGCGGGTGCTGCGTCCGGGCGGCCGGCTGGTGGCGCAGTGCGGCGGGGCCGGCAACATCGGGCGCGTCCTGACGGTGCTGGGCGAGGTCGGTGACGGGTGGCCCGGGCCGTGGACGTTCGCGACGCCGGAGCAGACGCGGGGGCGCCTCGAGTCCGCCGGGTTCACGCACGTAGAGGCCTGGCTCAACGACGAGGTCGAGACGTTCGAGGCGGGCACGCCGTTCAGGGAGTACCTGCGAACCGTCGTGCTGGGCGCGCACCTGGAGCGCCTCCCCGACGAGGCTGCACGCGAGGCGTTCGTCGCTGCCGTCGCCGAGCGCCTCCCAGACGCCACGATCGTCTACGTCCGTCTGAACGTGGTCGGGACGCGCGCCGGCTGAGCCGGACTGCCGGTCAGGAATTCGTCCGGAGCGCCCCGAACGCGCCGCCCAGCGTGGCTCCGGGCGGCCGCGGTCCTCCTACCGCTCGACGCGGAACGGGCCCCCGTGCCCGGGGATCACGATGTCGGCGACGGCGAGCACCCGCGTGCGGTTCGCCTCGATGAGCGCCTGGTCGCCGATGGGGTCCACCTCGGGCGTCCGATCCTCGCGCCACCAGAGGTGCGTCATCGCGTACACGCCGTCGTCGGCTTCGACGACCAGCGTCGCGTCCTCGGGCGTGTGGCCCGGCGTGAGCCACATCGTCGACCGCGGCGCCAGCTTCGTCCCGTCCCCGTCGTGGTCGAGCCACAGGTCATCCTTGTACCGGGCCCAGTGGTCGAACACCTCCGCGTCCGGGAACAGCGCGACGTTCATCGTGTGGTCCGGGTGGTGGTGCGAGAGGAAGACGTGCGTCACGGCCTCGGGCGAGACGCCCAGCTCGCGCAGCGGGTCCAGGATCAGCGAGCGCCGGGCGACCATGCCCGGGTCGACGAGGATGCGGGCGTCGCCGTCCCGCACGAGCACGACCGATGAGCCGACGCGATCGCCGGCGTACCCGGCGTGAAGCAGGTGGACGGAGGTCATGGCCCGGAGCGTAGTCGCGGGCAACGACCTGGGCACGCCGGGCGCGACCGACGGGACGGGGCCGCGACGAGGCACGACGGATGCGATCCTCCCGCCCATGCCGAACGACACAGCCGATCTCGTCCTCACCGGGGGCCGCATCTTCACCGGCGACGCCGCAAAGACGTGGGCCCAGGCGCTCGCCGTCCGCGGCAACCGCATCGTCTCGGTCGGCTCGGACCGCGACGTCCGCGCGCTCGTCGGCTCGTCCACGCGCGTCATCGAGCTCCGGGGACGAACCGTCACCCCCGGCTTCCAGGACGCCCACGTCCACCCGACCCACGGCGGCCTCGCCCGGATCAGGTGCGAGCTCCACGACGCCCGTGGCAGGGACGAGTACCTGCGCATCCTCCGCGAGTACGCGACCGAGCACCCGGACCGCGAGTGGATCCTCGGCGGCGGGTGGTCGCTCGCGGACTTCCCGGGCGGGCTCCCGCGGCGGGAGGACCTCGATGCCATCGTCCCGGATCGGCCCGTGTTCTTCCCCAACCGCGACGGCCACGATGCGTGGGTGAACTCGAAGGCGCTCGAGATGGCCGGCATCACGCGCGACACCCCCGACCCGGCCGACGGCCGCATCGCCCGGGACGAGGACGGCACGCCGCTCGGCACGCTCCACGAGGGTGCGATGGACCTCGTCGGCCGGCTCGTCCCGGCGACCTCCGCCGAGGACTTCCGCCAGGCGCTGCTCGAAGCGCAGCGGTATCTCCACGGCCTCGGCATCACCGCGTGGCAGGACGCGTGGGTGGAGCCCGCGGACCAGGCCGCGTACCTCGCCCTCGCGGAGTCCGGCGAGCTGACGGCGCGCGTCATCGGGGCGCTGTGGTGGGATCGCTCGAACGGCCTCGAGCAGATCGACGGCCTCGTCGAGCGACGGGCGGCGGGGCAACGGGGCCGCTACCAGGCAACGAGCGTCAAGCTCATGTGCGACGGAATCATCGAGAACCACACCGCCGCGATGCTCCAGCCGTACCTCGACGGGCAGGGGCACGCGACGGACAACTCGGGCCTCGACTTCATCGACGCCGAGACGCTGACGGCCGCCGTCGTCAAGCTCGACGCGCTCGGGTTCCAACCGCACTTCCACGCGCTCGGCGACCGTGCCGTCCGGCACGCGCTGGACGCCGTCGAAGCCGCGCGGCGCGCCAACGGCTGGTCCGACACGCGGCCGCACCTCGCCCACCTCCAGGTCGTCCATCCCGACGACATCCCAAGGTTCGGCCGGCTCGGCGCCCTCGCGAACGCCCAGCCCGTCTGGGCCGTGCTCGAGGAGCAGATGAGCGAGCTCACGCTCCCGGTGCTGGGCGACGAGGTGAGTGGCCGGCAGTACCCGTGGCGCTCGCTGCGGCGGCACGGGGCGACGCTCGTGATGGGCTCGGACTGGGCCGTGTCCACGCCCGACCCGTTCCTCGAGATGGAAGTTGCCGTCACGCGGGTGTCTCCCGACGCGCGCGAGACCGGCGAGCCGTTGCTCCCGCACGAGGGGATCGAGCTCGTCGACGCGCTCACGGCGTTCACCGCCGGATCGGCATACGCCAACCACCTCGACGAGACGGGCTCGCTCGCCGTGGGCAGGCTGGCGGACCTCGCGATCCTCGACCGGGACCTGTTCGACGAGGCCTCGGGGCCGATCGGGGACACGACCGTCCTCGCGACCTTCGTCGACGGTGTCGTTGTCCACGAGCGGCCGGGCCTCGACTGATCGGCGCGTCGCTGGAACGAGCGTGAGAGGCGGACGCCCGCCCGGCTGACGCCCTCGCGCCTCCCCGCCGGGTCGAATCGGGGCACACCAGCCGAAGGGAGGCGCCTCGATGACCGAGGTCATGCAATGGAGCGGCGTCGAGCGCCGAGACGGGTCGGACCGCCGCCACCAGGAGCTGCCGTGGCAGGACGAGCGCCGGCAGACAGAGCGCCGACGCGGCGGGATCGGCGTCCACCACCCCGACCCGACGGAATCACTGCTGCGCGGGATCCAGGCCCCGGAGATGCTCGCCTTCGAGCCTCGCGCCGCGTCGCGCGGCAGCACGGACCCGGCGGGCGGCGGCGGGCTCCTCCACACCCTGGCGCCCGAGCACGGAACGCACGACGCGATCCCGTCAGCGGCCGCGATCGCGGGGCATCCGCTCCATCCGATGGTCGTGCCGTTGCCGATCGGCGCGTTCACGGGCGCCGTGGCTGCCGACGTCGCCTATGCCGCCACCCGTGACCCGTTCTTCGCGCGTGCGGGCCGTCTGCTGACGCTCGCGGGTCTCGTGACGGGCGCACTCGCCGGCGTCCTCGGCGGCATCGACTTCTGGTCGAAGGGCCAGATCCGGTCGCACTGGGTCGCGTGGCTGCACGTCATCGGGAACGCGGCGGTCCTCGCGCTCGCGGGGGTCAGCCTGGGCATCCGGGCGCGTGGTGGGGCGTCGGCGACGGTGCCCCGCGGCCTCGCGCTGAGCGCCCTGTCGGCGGCGGTGCTCATGGTCACCGGCTGGGTCGGAGGCGAGCTCTCGTATCGCCATCGGGTCGGCGTGACCGAACGCGAGCGCTCGCGATGACCGAGGGACGCGACGACTCGAACGAGGTGGAAGGCGCCAACCTGTCGGGCGCCGGGCCGGGCTCGAACCCGGAGAAGGACCCCGCCGACTGGGTGACCGGCGACGAGCCCATGACGGGACCGCAGCGTTCGTACCTCCAGACGCTCGCACGCGAGGCCGGTGAGGACGTCCCGGACGACCTCACCAAGGCAGACGCGTCCCGGCGGATCGACGAGCTCCAGGCGCGCACGGGACGTGGGGTCGACAACGACCAGCGGGGCTGACAGGGCCATCGCCCGGCAGAGGACGGCGAGCGGCTTGGTCGGATGACGTAGGCCGATCGAGATCGCGCGTCCACTTCCGTGCGCGCTCCCGGCAGCGAGACTTCTCGAAGCGGCAGGCACCAACCACCACCAGCGCCCCCAACTGCCGCGGAAAGGAGGTCACCGGAATGCACGTCCTGGCGATCTACAGCGTCAACGAGCATGTGGCCGATCTGATGGCCGAGGCAGCCGCCCAGCGGCAGGCGAGCGAGGCACGGGCCGCGAAGCCGAAGACGAGCCGGTTCGCGTTCCTGACCTCCCGGTTCGGCCGCGGTACCACCCCCGCGGTGGCCGGCCCGAAGACGGCCGCAGCCAACTACTAGGTCCCTTCGACAACCCGGCCGGCGGCCTCCTCCCCGCCCGGCTGCTCCCACCGGGTCATCGGTCTCCTCCCCGACGGCCCGGCGCACCACACGCGAGACCCCCGTTCACCTCCCAGGGACGGGGGTCTTTGCTTGTCCGACGCGATCAGCGGTCGCTGGGCAGGTCGATGTCGTGGAGGGTCAGGCCCTCCGGATCGAGGGCGCGCCATCGCGCTGCGGGGATCACGATCGCGTGAAGGGCATCGAGGAAGGCGTGGAGCGATCGCCGGTCCTGTGCGAGCTGCGCGTTTCCCGCCAGCCGTGCGAGGTCGACGGCGATGGCGATGGGGAGCGTCGCGGGGGGGTCAGCGCCCAGCATCGCCGCGCCGGTGCCCGGGTCGGCCTCGACCGTCGCGGCGAGCAGGTCGAGGACTGCGGGCTCCAGCCGTGGCATGTCGGCACCCGCAACGAGGGCAACGGGCGTCGAGTCGCCGCCGACTGCGTCAAGCCCGGCGACGAGGCCGGCGAGCGGTCCTCTGTGGGCGATCGGGTCGCGCGCGATCACGATGCGGTCGGCAAGTGCGGGTGGCAGCCGCGGGACGGCGACGTCCGGCGCGAGCACGAGGACGACGTGGTCAGTGACCTCGCCCACGCGCTCGAGCGCGTGCTGGACCAGCGGTCGGCCCTCGAAGTCGGCGCTCACCTTGTCGCTCCCGAACCGCGTGGATGCGCCGCCCGCGAGGACGATCCCGACCGGCCGGGTCACCGATCGCCGGCAGTCGCGGCCGCCGTGGCTCGCTCGCGCATCCGCTCGATCGCCCTCGGCCCGAGGACGTGGCCCGCGTCAGTCCTGCGCAGGAGGCCACGGCGGTCGAGGTCCTCGAGCAGCACGAGGACATAGCGGCGGCTCGTGCCGGTCTCGTCGCGGAACGCGGCCGGCGTCAGCGGCGCAGAGGCCGCCATTGCGAGGGCACGACGCGTGAGGTCGCGCCAGGTCGCGGCCGACCACGCGAGGTCGTCCTCCAGGCGGACGATCCGTCGCTCACGCTCGAGCGCCTTGAGGCCGTCCGGTGGACACCCGGCGGCGCGGGCGGCTTCGGCGAGCGGCGGCGGGGCCGGGGCGGCGAGCGCGGCCTCGAGCCGGTCCATCGCCGCGCGCACCTCGGGCGGCAGGCCGGCGGGGCGGGCCGGGTCCCGGAGCCGATCGTCATCGCGGGCGAGCGTCCCGATGTCGACCGCCGTCTCGATGACCTGGCCGGCAACGCGATCCGCGGCGGCCCGATCCAGCGTGGCGAGTCGGCGTGAACGAACGGCGAGCGTCTCCCGAAGCGCGGGGAGGGCGAGCCCCGGCGACGACGGCTCAGCCGCGTGGTGGGCACGCACAATCTCGACGGCGGCGTCGCCCAGCGAGGACATGACGTCCGGGGCGAGGCGGACCCGGTCTCCGTCGACGAGCACCCCGTGAAGGTCGAGGCGGGCGTCCTCCCCGTCCGTCGTCAGTGCCGAGGCGCGCTCCGGTGTCAACCGGCGTCGCGAGATCCCGCGCGGCGGCAGCGGATCGAGCACGATGCCGCCACCCGCGGTCGCCCCGGGCGACGGCGCTCGCAGCGCGAACCGATCACCGGCGGCCGCGGCGATCGGGTGCGCGAGCCGCAGGATCGCGAGCGAGGATCCGTCGGGGAGCTGAATGGCCTCGCGAGGACCGCGCACGACGAGCGCGTCGACCTGCGCCGTCCCGAGGTGGAGACGGAGCCGATCTGCGTCGGCGGGTGCGGGGATCGGCCGACGGCCGAGACCCGCCGGCGGCCGGACCGCGACGAGGATCCGCGAGGTCGCGACGACAGCGGGGTCGATCGTGAGGGCTGCCCCCCGTGCGAGCTCGGCAGCCTCCACACCCCCGATGAGCAGCGCAGTCCGGCCGCCATCGGCCGCCTCGACCGTGCTCGATCGGACCTGGACCTCGCGGACACGCAGAAGCCGGTCACCGGGCACGAGCCGCAGCATGCCGCCGCGTCCGACGGCGCCACCGCGGAGCGACCCGGTGACCACGGTCCCCCGTCCGCGGACGCTGAACACGCGGTCGATCGCGAGCCGGGCGCCGCCGTCCCCTGCCGCGGGCACGGGGAGCGAGGCAAGCGCGTCCCGGACCTCGTCGATCCCCTCGCCCGTGTGTGCGGACGCGAGCCTCACCGGCACGGCGGCGAGCGTCGTCCGTGCGAGCAGCATTTCGACCTCGGCCACGAGCGCCGCCCGCCGCCGCAAATCATCGACGAGGTCCGCCTTCGTCACCACGGCGATGCCGCGGCAGATGCCGAGCGCGTCGAGCAGCTCCAGGTGCTCGAGCGTCTGCGCGTTCGGCCCGTCGTCCGCTGCCACCACGAGGAGCGCCGCATCGATCTCGCCCGCGCCCACGAGCATGTTGCCGACGAGCCGGTCGTGCCCGGGCACGTCGACGAAGTCGATGACCCGCCCGTCCGGCAGCGCCAGGTGCGCATACCCGACATCGATCGTCATCCCGCGCCGACGCTCCTCCGGGAGCCGGTCCGCGTCAATGCCGGTGAGGCGACGCAGGAGCGTGGTCTTGCCGTGATCGATGTGGCCCGCCGTGCCGACGACGAGGCTCGCCGCCGGGCGGAAACCCGCCTCAGCCACGGCGGTTCAGCGCGGCCCGGATCGCCCCGATCAGCGCCGCGTCGTCTGACGGCTGGATCGTCCGCAGGTCGAGCACGACCATCTCGCGGTCGATCCGCCCGACGACCGACGGTGTCCCCGCGCGCAGCCGGGCCAGCAGGGCCGTCGGGCGACCCGGCAGCGCGACCGCGCGTGACGGGAGAGTCTCGCCCGGCAGCGAGCCGCCCCCGACCGTCGCGTCGGTCTCGACGACGCGTGCTCCTTCGACGGCGTCGACGATCGCGGCCGCCCGCGCGTCGAGCGCATCCACGCGCGTCGCGATCTGCCGCCACACCGGGATGTCGCGCACGGCGAGGCCGGCGCGGTACAGCCCGAGGGTGGCGGCGACCGCGGCGAGGATCGTCTTGTCCGGCCGCATCGCCCGGGCGAGTGGGTCGGCGCCCATCTTCGAGACGAGGTCGGCACGCCCGACGAGGAACCCGGCCTGCGGCCCGCCGACCAGCTTGTCCCCGCTGAACGTGACGAGGTCGGCGCCTGCGGCGAGGCGCTCCGCCGGCGTCGGCTCGTGCGCGAGCCCGAACGATGCGGTGTCGACGAGTGCCCCGGAGCCGAGGTCGTCGACGACGATGGCACCGTGCGCGTGGGCCAGGGCCGCGAGCTCGGCGGGATCGGGCACTTCCGTGAAGCCCTCCTGCCGGAAGTTCGACGGGTGCACGCGGAGGACGAGACGCGCCTTCCCCGTCGCCAGCGGCTCCTCGAAGTCGCCCGTGCGGGTCCGGTTGGTCGTCCCCACCTCGATGAGCCTGGCGCCGGCTCGCCGGACGATGTCGGGGATCCGAACGCCGCCGCCGATCTCGACAAGCTCGCCGCGGCTCACGACCACGCCGCCCCGGCCCGCGAGCCCCACCGCGATCGCGAGCGCCGCGGCGTTGTTCGTCACGACGAGCGCGTCCTCCGCCCCGGTCAGCGCGACCAGGTGCGCTTCGGCCTCCCGGTACCGCCGCCCACGGCGGCCCGTCTCCCGGTCCAGCTCGAGCAACAGCGTGCCCGCGGCTGCGTCTGCCGCGGCTCGGATCGCGGCCTCGGGCCACGGCGCGCGCCCGAGGTTCGTATGGATGATGACGCCGGTCGCATTCAGGACACGTATCGGACCCGCGCCACCCGCGAACGCCGCGAGCCGGGCGAGCACGTCGGCCCCAAGCTCGTCCGGCGACCTTGGGATGGCGCCTTCGGGCGCAGCCAGCCGCGCGCGCTCCTCGCCGACGACGCCGCGCACCAACAGCACGAGCGCCTCCGGATCCCGCTCCCCTGCCTTGGCACGCACGACGGCGAGCACCCGCTCGACGCTGGGCGGCACCCGTCGCGACGTCTGGACGCTCACCCCGCGATCATCGCACCGGAGACTCAACCAGCGGGTCGGCGGGCAACCAGGTCGAACACGTGCCAGTGCTTGCGCCCGACGAACGAGTCGCCGTCCCGGTCCTCCTCGTCGAGCGCGAGCACCTCCAGACCCGACGCCATCCGCTCGACCGCCTCTCGCTCGACGAAGGTCATCGCGGCGTCCCGCGCCCAGGTGTCGCGGACGCCGAACACGTTCACGATGACGACGCCTCCGGGTCGCAGCGCCGCTCGAACGCCGGTCCAGAAGCGGCGAAAGTCGGCGGGCTCGAGGAACGAGAGGGCGAAGCCGGCGTACAGGAGATCGAACGGCGGCAGCTCCAGGGACTGCGCCGGCGCGACCCGGATCTCGAGCCGGTCTCGGCCATCGGGCGGCACCTGCTGCTCGAGCAGCTCGGCCGCCTGTGGCGTCGGATCGACCGCGAGGACGCGCCAGCCGGCGCCTAGCAGCGCGAGCGTCTCGGTCCCGTCCCCGAACCCGATCTCGACCGCCTGGCCCGGCGTCACCCCTGCGTTGGCGGCGAGCGCCATGCCCTTCGTGAACAGCGGCCGGGGCTCGCGATTCATCGAGTGCCGGTAGTACGCGGGCCAATCCGGAGGCGGCGCGCATCCCCTCCCGATTGCCTCGTCGCTCATTGTCGGAAGTATGACGATGGCGCACCGCTGACGGGTTGGAGGTTCCGCGTACCCTCGACC